>JBFFSH010000032.1:0-26603 GCA_041572575.1 Thermodesulfobacteriota bacterium | reverse complement strand
TCGGATACCCTTGTCCCTGTCTCCGCCTGCTTTAAAGCAAAAGCTATCTGTTGTTCTGTAAATCTTGACTTCCTCATGGCAAAATACCTCCTGATTTATTGCATTATTTTGCCAGATTTCTCTACTTTTACCTGGTTCAGTTTGCAGGGTGAAGGTCATACGGCCTTAAAGTTGTATAATTTTATTGTTTTTAGACTGATTACTATTAGTTATAAGGCATAGATGAGCTATCCTTGGTGAGCAGACGCCCTAGTGGGAAAGGGACGGAGCTAATCAGAAGAGGTTCAGCAATATGGCTGATCAATGGCTGTTTAAGAGTGAAACATATGATAACTGCAATTGTGCTGTGAATTGTGGTTGCCAGTTCTACTTACCTAGTACCCACGGTTATTGCCAATCTGCCTTTGTTGGTAATATTGTTGAAGGCCACTTCAATGATACTCCACTCACAGGATTGAATTGGGCTGGGCTATACAAGTGGCCTAGGGAGATAAAGGATGGAAATGGTAAACGTCAGATTATTATCGACGAACGTGCGAGTAAAGCACAACGTGTAGCGCTTGAAGCAATTATCTCAGGTGGAGCATGCAAACCATTAAGCAATTTCTTCTCCGTATTCGCGTCCACATGCTCGGAATTTTGTGAAACATTGTTCCTTCCGATTAGTCTCGAAGCGAACTTTGAACTCAGAACCGCGAGGGTTAATATACCGGGCATCATGAGCAGTAGCGGCAGGCCGATAATAAACGAATTTGATGATGAGCCGTTCCACATTGCGTTGGCGCGTCCTAGTGGCAGTTTTGAGTTTACCTATGCAGAAATTGGGCTAGGCACGACCTCGGTGGCGGGCGATATGGAGATGGCTTTCGAAGATTCATGGGCGCATTTTTGTGTTCACCACTTCAATCAGGATGGGTTGGTCCGTGAAAGATCAAGGCTCACAGCATGGCTTGGAGTATGAATCAGTATTAGCGTGGAAAGCCCGACAAAATGATTAAGACCAAGCGTTCTCCAGTAAATTCTACTGATATGCTTGAGGTAGTCTTACGTCGAGACCGGGAAGTAGTAATATTTGTTCTTGTTACCGTGATTGCGGCATGTTGGCTGTATCTCTTAGCCGGGGCGGGAACAGGCATGTATCCACATGAGATGGCTGTGTTTGTTCCGGTCCAGATGAGCATGGAGACTTCAATTCCGGGCACGGACATTATGTCTCGCCATGAAACGATGACATGGATTAGCAGCCAATCGAACATGGCAAACATGTTTGTATCACGTGTCACATGGACGCCGAGCTATGCACTTCTTATGTTTTCGATGTGGTGGTTTATGATGATTGCAATGATGCTACCTAGTGCAGCACCTATGGTGCTATTGCATGCTGTGGTTACGAGAAAGGGGTTTGCACATGTTGACGGCACTGGACCAAGCATAATTCCTTCATACCGACTACTAATGCCCACGACTGTGTTTATCGCCGGCTACTTGGCTATGTGGGGGGTATTCAGTTTAATTGCGGTAGTCGTACAATGGGCGTTGGTACGCGGAGAACTTCTCTCTGACATGATGATGTCGACGAGCAAACTTCTGAGTTCGGGCCTATTACTAGCGGCTGGCGTCTGGCAACTAACACCGTTCAAGACAGTATGTCTGCGCCATTGCAGGTCCCCGATTAGCTTCCTGTCTACGAATTGGCACCCAGGCGTTTGGGGCGCATTCAGGATGGGTATAGAACACGGAGCATTCTGTTTAGGATGTTGCTGGTTTCTAATGGCCCTCCTGTTCTATGGGGGTGTCATGAACCTGATTTGGATAATTGGCCTCGCGTTGCTCGTTCTTGTGGAAAAAGTGCTGCCTGCTGGTGTTGTGTTTGGAAGAGTAATGGGTATTCTGCTCATTGCTTGGAGTGTCTGGCTTGGTTTCACTGCAATCTAAGTTACACGTTTTTGCTCACTCCAGGGCCAACAGTACGTCTTGATTTGAGAGCCGTTGTCTTCAATATTACATTGGTTTTGGCACACTCATTAACCTAAGCGATACACTTATTCAAAAGGAGTGGCAAGGGTTAAAAACTATTCTGTTTTTAGTAAAGTTCTTGTCTTATTAACTATTATTAAATAGTTGTAGCCAAAACCTGAAAAGTAATTTCTGGGGCTCTTGTATACTCTTCGAACTCGGGATTACTTGGTTGTTCTACGAAAAGCAGAGCAAATAATATTATGATATTTTACTGTAGTACATCATCTACAGCTTCTCTATACCGACAAAAATCACAATTAGCATTACTTGATGGAATTTCTTCAGAGTTTAGGCACTGATATATATTATATACAACATCTTCAATCCAATCATGCTTTCCAGCATATGCAATCAATGTTTTTCTGAATAATAATTTTCTACTAAATCTATCTAGGTCTGTCCTTCCATTACAATATACAAAGTAACCAGTGTCTGAAACTTTGTAATCATTTTGCATTAATAACCACTGGTATATTTCCATCTGTCTTTTATAACCATCCATCCAGTCCTTATCCAAAGCAGTTACTTCCTCTTCTTTAGCTGTCGATTTATAATCAACTACAATATATTCGTCTTTGGAGTTAATCCACAGATCATCAATGGCCCCATATAACAGTAAATTAGTAGGTTCATGAAGATATTGAACACCTCTGAAATTGTTTCTCCAATCATCTAAATCCACATGTTTTGCAGGGATTGCATCCACACCATACTCAATGATTATCGGATGTTTAGTTCCATCTTCTCGATATAAATCAAACTCTTTTTTTAGTAATGCATCAACAGCACTATTTAGAGCAAATGGAAAGCCAGGTGGCCTTCTGACTCCTATTTTGTTATCTAAATAGAAGCACTTAGGACATTCCATGAATAATTCTATTTTTGATCTGCTTAATTTGAACGGCCTTGTGTTCTCAGGATCGTAAAGATTTCTAGTTTTTTTCGGAGTATAAAATTCTGACATCCAATTAAGATAAATTAATATTCCTTATTCTTTTAGAAAAAACTCGATGAAAACTCTCAGAGTGTTCTTTAAACCACGAAAAATGTTGATTCCAAGAGTTACGGTTTAAAATATTCCCATCTGTATAATATATTATCCTAGCATCCTGTTTATCGGGTAATTCCTGCCAATCTAATTCATATCCTAATTCACTTTCAATATCATGTATTTGCTCTTTTAAAGCTGAAAAAGCGCGTTTGGCATTTACTCCCCTTATATATATTTCACATCCTAATCTTTTCAGCTGTGTATTTACTGTTAAACCGATAGTAAATTGTGACCTACCTACTGAGACACTATACCAATGTGCTGGTCTTGGTGTCCTTAATTTTAAAGATGTGCCTATTTCTTCCATATATTCTTTAAATGAATTCCAAAATTCATATTGAAGTTGCTTTGTTTCGGTTAACTCTCTCTGGGTCGCGGTTTTCTTGACATATTTAGCCCATTCATTTGGACTACAAACAATATTAAATTTTGGTGCTAGTGCTGAATCGTTGATTTGCCACAATTCTATTTCTAATGCGAAGAAAGATATTTTTTCGTCTGTTATTTCATTTAACCAATCAATTGCTTTACGGTGTTCAGCTGTAACTTTACTACATATCCAAACAATTACTTCAGCATCAAGGCCCGATGCATATGTTATTATTTTGCCTAAATGATCATGATTAGTCTTTTCTAGCTGATTTTCAATTATTACTTTTCTTTCATCTGAAATATCATGGGCTAAAATATCGGCATTAAAATTTCCAACATGTACTTCTGTATTGACCAATTCCAAATCAAGTCCTAAAGTATTAGCTAAAATATTGAGGTTTTCTTCTTTGGATAGCCAAGGTGTAAATTCTCTAGCTTCATCTTTCCAAAAATCTCTTAAATCAACTCTATTTAATGTCCCTAAATTTTTGTTCATATTATATGTATATTATTATGGAAATATATTAATATTTAATTCTAGTATAAATAAGTATTATATCCAATTAAAATTTAATTGATGGACACAATAATAAATACTTTTTTTGTCTTGGTCGCTATTAAATCAATACAAAAACAATCGCCTAAAGGTGATACAGTATTGTTACATCCAAATGGTGATTGGACTAAGAAACTCTCTATAATTGATTTAGATAACTTACTCCACAAATTCGAAAAAGATGACAAGATCATCAAAATTCAATCGCTTTCATGTAAATCACCAAGAAAATTATTTAGAGATGAAAACTTTGGTATAGAAATAAATCCAATAGTGGAAGAAAGCTACAAATTAAAATTATTGAGGAAATTTGATGGTTTTTACAAAGAATATATACTTGCCAATGCAAAACATATTGAAAGAAAAGTAAAATCGAAATCTAGTAAACCAACTGAAGAAAAGTCTCTTAATATTAAATATACTGATAATAGAGAAATCATACTTAATGATATCTTTCTTTTGGCAAGACCTAATTTTAACAGTGTTAATGATTTAGTATTTAGTTATTTATACACAAACCCTAATAATTTGGTTACAAGAGATCAATTAATAAATGAAGCACGTGTTAAATTAGGTGCTAAACGTTTACATGATATTGTTAAGGAGCTTGGATTTAAAAAAGAATTAGGCCGAGCTTTTTTTTCAATTAATAAAACCAACATAATGTTCAGAAATCCAGTCGATAAACAGACACTTGATGATCTAGGTATTAATCACATTAAAATCACCTGAATATTGCTAAAAGTACCCCAATTTGTGGTGATTTGTGGTGAAACTGGGTGACTGAAACGACAAATCAATTCTTCTTCATATGCTGTATATATATGAAGAAAGATTTGTATCCATCATTAAGAAATCTTCTTGAAGAAAAATATCCGGGTTCTAATGAAATAGAATCAGAATCTAATCTTTTAGGTTTCTTCGAAACTCTTCTGGAAATCGTTAAGGAAAACAATCTCAATATTAAAAATGATGATAATTCTCAATCTACAGAGGAAATCAATATTTATAAACACTAAAGATATGATAGATACTGTCTCAATAATTTTAGAAAGACCTTCATTCTTAATTAATAAACCTCAAAGGTTTAATCCTAGTGCTGAAAACATAATGTTTGAACCGTATTATAAGTTATCCAATAGAAACTATCTGAGATCAGTAAATAATCCTACAAAAGATGATAAAAAAAGGCATGGATATTTACCCAGACTCACACTTTTTATGAGAAATAAACCTAATGGCTTTTTTGTTCAGCTCAAAATAGAGTTTTCAGCTCCTAAACTATTATTTGGAAATAACTTCGATGAACTGGAAGATAACGATTTTGATAGGCTGATTTACAAGCTAAAAGATCAATTATTAATTATGGGTGTTGTTACTACTATTGATGCACTGAAAAATGCCAAAGTATCTTCGATTCATTACTCAAAGAATATAATCTTGGATAAACACCTGAATAGTGCCATGATATTATCTGAATTAAATAAAGTTAACATCAGTAAACGATTAGATTTAAGCACTACAGATTTTAGAAATGGCGGTCATGCTTTACGTTATCATACTAACTCATATCAAATAGTGTTTTATGATAAGATTAAAGACCTCGAAAAGGCTAAGGTGTCAGATAAAAGAGCAATAGAAAGGGATAATGACATGCAGCTTGATTTATTCAAGAAATATAAAGAAACTAATAACCCTGATGTTATTAGAATGGAGATAAGATTGGGTAATAAGAGAACTATAGAAAACATACTGAAAAAGACGGGTATTAATTCGGGAATTACATCCAACAATTTATTTAATAGTACTATTTCTAAGAAAATCTTACTTTACCATTTTGATGCTATATTTGATGAATGGTTTATAGGTGTGGATAAACAAATAAAGCCAGAGGATTACTTTATTCAAATAAATAAAGCTGCAAACTATAAAAATTCAAAAATACTTCAATTAATTGGCGCTATCTATATAATTGAATCAATAGGATCCAAGGGTCTGAGGAATTTGCTTGATAACCAATCAGACAGGTCGTGGTACAATTTAAAATCTGATCTTGATAATATTGATTTCAAGTCTGTTAATAAGACAGACATGTTTAAAAAAGTATATGCAGATTTAAATAAATTTAACAAATTGGAAATGTCTGATGTATTTCAATCAAATAAACATAAGGTTTTAAATTAATTATGCTCGCAGAATATATAAATGATCTTAATAAAAGGCATCAATCAGGACACACAAAAGAGCACGGCTACAGGCCCGACCTGCACGACCTGCTAAAGAAGATGGCGCCGGCGGGCTATCTCATCACAAACGAGCCCTCGAAGGTCACAGACTGCGGGTCGCCGGACTATCTCATATCAAAGGGCGACATACACATCGGGTTTATCGAGGCAAAGGACATAGACAAAGACCTAGACAATAAGGAATTCAAAGAGCAGTTCGACCGCTACAGGGCGGCGCTCGAAAACCTCATCATCACAAATTACATCGAATTCCGCTTCTACGAATACGGCGAGCTTAAAGAGACCGTGGAAATAGGAAAGAGAGAAGGAAACTCCGTCCTTCCTATGCCTGAAAATTTCGACCACTTCACAGACCTCATCACTAACTTCTGCCGGTTCGTGGGGCAGACGATAAAGTCCGCATCGAGGCTATCAAAGCTCATGGCGGCAAAGGCGCGGATGTTTGCGCATGTTATTGAAAACGCATTGATAAAGGATTTGGAAGAAAACGCAGAGAGTGACATCAAACAGCAGCTCGAGGCTTTTAAGAAGGTGTTGATTCACGACATAGACCCGAAGACATTTGCCGACATCTATGCCCAGACCATCGCCTACGGCATGTTTGCCGCGCGTCTTCACGATCCCACGCTCGGGGATTTTTCACGGCAGGAGGCGGCAGAGCTTATCCCGAAGACTAACCCTTTCTTAAGAAAGCTCTTTCATGACATCGCCGGATATGATCTGGATGACAGGCAGAAGTGGATAGTGAACTCGCTTGCCGATATATTCAGGCTCACAGACGTAAAGGCTCTCCTGCAAAACTTTGGCAGGGCCACGCAGCAGCACGACCCCATTATTCATTTCTACGAGACGTTTCTCTCGGAGTATGACCCAAAGCTGAGAAAGAGCCGCGGGGTGTGGTACACGCCGGAGCCTGTGGTGAACTTCATAGTGCGGGCGGTGGATGATATTTTAAAGACCGAGTTCGGGCTTTCGGCAGGGCTTGCCGACACGTCCAGGATCACGCTAAAGCAGGACACGCAGGTGGCAGACCAGCGTTACAGCTCGGGCTACAGGAACATAGACAAAGAGGTTCACAGGGTGCAGATACTCGACCCCGCCTGCGGCACGGGCACGTTCCTTGCCGAGGTCATAAGGCAGATACACAAATGCTTTGAGGGACGGCAGGGCATCTGGAACAATTACGTGGACGAGCACCTCATACCGCGCCTGCACGGCTTTGAAATCCTCATGGCTCCCTATGCCATGGCGCACCTCAAGCTCGGCATGCTTTTGGAAGAGACCGGCTACAAGCACCAGTCTAACAAGCGGCTCAAGGTTTACCTCACCAATGCGCTTGAAGAGTATCACGAGGAGACCGGAAGCCTGTTTTCAACATGGCTTGCCAACGAGGCCAAATAGGCAAACGAGGTAAAACGCGACACCCCCGTGATGGTCGTCCTCGGCAATCCGCCGTATAGTGTGAGTAGTAGTAATAAAGGGGAATGGATTCAGAACCTTATTACTGATTATAAAAAGGGGTTGAATGAAAGAAAACATAATATTGAAGATGATTATATTAAGTTTATAAGATATGCCCAACATATAATAGAAAAAAATGGAGAAGGAGTACTTGCATTTATATCAAATAATAGTTTTCTAGATGGTACTACTCATAGAATTATGAGAAGGTCTCTAATGGATAGTTTTAATAAAATATATATTTTAGACTTGCATGGTAGTACTAGAAAAAACGAAACAACACCTAGTGGAGATAAGGACGACAACGTGTTTGATATCATAATCGGTGTAAGTATTAATATTTTTATCAAGACCACTGATAGAAATAATCCTACAGATATTTATCACTGCGATGTATATGGAATTGAAGATGAAAAATATAAGTATTTGTTTGAATCTGATATAAAATCAATTGAATGGAAGAGATTAAATCCGAAAAATAATTATTATTTTTTCGTTCCAAAAGATTTTGCTTCTGAAGATGAATATAATTCATATTTTCCTATTAATGAAATGTTGAAGATTTACAGTTCAGGCATAGAAACAGCTAAGGATAAATTTGTTATAAATTTCACTGATATTGAGACAAAGCAACTCGAGCTAGACTTATTGAATTTAGATGTAAGTGAAATATCCAAAAAATATAATTTAGCTCATCACAAGACACTACAAGTAAAAAATGATGTAGAGAGTGCTAGTGAACATGTTAAAACACTGATATCTTACAGACCATTCGATATCAGACATACACTATATTCAGAAAATAGCCAAGGAATATTATGGAGACCCAGGCATGATGTGATGAGACATTTACTATTTAAGAAAAATATAGCTCTACTTTTGTGTAAAAGACAAACATCGTTTGATTTCCAACATATATTTCTTTCAAATACAATATCTGAAAGATGCAATGTTTCTATGCAGACAGGTGAACTAAATTATGTATTCCCACTCTACCTCTACCCAGACAATGAGCAGGGGTCATTGGAAGGTAATACCGGCAGAACGCCGAATTTGAATCCGGATATAGTAAAGGAGATTGAGGCCGGGCTGGGGATGACATTTACAAATGAAAAAGAGGAGACCGAAAATACATTTGCGCCCATAGATATTCTGGACTACATATACGCCGTGCTCCACTCCCCTTCTTACAGGGAGAAGTTTAAGGAGTTTTTAAAGATAGATTTTCCGAGGGTTCCTTATCCAAAAGACGCAGAAACTTTTTGGAAGCTGGTTGAGCTTGGCGGGCAGATAAGGCAAATCCACCTGCTCGAATCGCCCGTGGTCAGTCAGCGTATAACCAACTATCCGCAGAGCGGGGACAACGAGGTCGGCAGGGTTAAATATGCGGGCGGCAGGGTCTGGATCAACGAGACGCAGTATTTTGATAATGTCCCGCAGACGGCGTGGGAATTTTACATCGGCGGCTACCAGCCCGCCCAGAAATGGCTCAAAGACAGAAAAGGACGCAGGCTCTCATTTGAAGACATCATGCACTACCAGAAGATCATCGTCGCGCTCACAGAGACCGGCCGGCTCATGGGCGAGATTGATAAGATTGAGTTTATGTAAGAAAGGAGCAATAATTAGTATTATGAAAGCAATAATTTTAGCAAGGGTATCAAGTAAGGAACAGCAAGATGGCTACAGTATACAAACACAAACTGAACAGTTAACCGATTACTGTAATAGAAAAAATTTAGATGTTATCAAAACATATCAGATTGTAGAATCTTCTACTCGTGGAGATAGAAAAGAATTTAGAGCAATGCTAGATTATATCAGCAGACAACATTCAACTATCGCTTTAGTCGTTACACACATAGACCGATTGCAGAGAAGTTTTAAAGAGTATCCTTTGTTAGATAATTATATTAACGATGAGATCATTGAAATACATTTTATTAACGAAAATAAAATTATTCATAAGCATTCTAGTGCAAGTGATAAACTCGTATGGAATATTGGCATTGCAGTAGCACAAAATCAAGTAGATATATTAAGTGAGAAAGTCAGAAGTGCTTTACATACAAAAAGAGAGAATGGTGAATGGGGTGGCAAGGCTCCTATAGGCTATACGAATGTTTCTGATAACGATAGTGGTAGAAATTCAATTGTTATTGATAAAGACTGAGCATTTGTAGTTAAGAAATTGTTTGTTGAATATTCAACTGGTGCATATTCATTTGGAGAATTAGCAAAAAAAGCTAAAGAGTGGGGTCTTAGAAATAAAGAAAATACAAAAACTTACTTATCAACAAGTCAAATACATCATATGATTAAGAACCCATTTTACTATGGGGAAATGTTGTCAGTTGGAAAACTATATAAACATAAATATCCACCAATAATTGATAAATTTACTTGGGATAAATGTCAGCAAATTAGAACAGGGCGTTCAAATTCAAAAGCTCCTAGACAGACTAAAAAACCATTCATTTTCAGAGGATTGTTAACATGTGCTATTTCTGGAAAAGCTGTTACTTCTGATTTAAAGAAAGGTAAATATGTATATCTAATTTGTAGAGACCCGAATAATCCGGGTAAAAAAATGTTCGTTCCAGAAAAAATAGTGCTAGATCAAATTAAAGATGTGTTTCAGTCTATAAGAATTGAAAAAGATATGCTTTTATCAGTTACTGAACATTTGAAAGTTATGCACGATTCAGAAAAAGATCATCAGGCAAGGGCTATAACTGAACTAGAAAAAGAAAATAAAGATATACAAAAGAAATTAGATAGGCTACTAGACCTATTAATAGATGAGAGTATTACTTCGGATGACCATGAAAGAAAATGTCAAGAGCTCAAAAATAGGCAGTACGATATTAATGAACAAATAAAAAAATATCTCAAAGCTGATGAATCTTTCCAAGTTACTGTAAAGACTGTACTTTCTCTAGCATCCAAGGCATATGAAATATTTGAAAGTTCGAATATAGAGCAAAAACGCAAACTTATAAACTATGTATTTTCGAACTTGCAGTTAAGAGGCGTAACCCTCGAATATCATTTGAAAAAACCATTCGATTTAATGGTAGATTGCACTACCTATTCTGAATGGCTGGGGCACTAGGATTCGAACCTAGATTTGCGGAGCCAGAGTCCGCCGCACTGCCATTGTACTATGCCCCAGGAAAAGACTGTTATTATTTTATAAAATTGCCCATCAGTCAAGACTTACACCCAATTGTTTGAAAATTTAAAGTAAAATGGCAATATTTGTGCGTGGAGCATTGCCATTAATTCGTAATTTTATTAATCTGAAAACAAAATGGATAAAAAAATATTAGAAACATTTGAGAATGAATATCAGGGAAGGGAGTATGAGATTGATATTACATGCCCTGAATTTACCGCACTCTGTCCAAAAACAGGCCAGCCTGATTTTGCTGTTATAAACATTAAATATGTACCGGATAAACTTTGCATTGAGCTTAAATCCCTTAAGCTTTATATGTTTGCCTACAGAAACGAGGGTGAGTTTCATGAGCATGTAACAAATAAAATACTTGATGATGTAGTTTCAGTATGTAAACCTATTAGAGCAACAGTCACGGGAGACTTTAACGTAAGGGGAGGAATCAAAACTATCGTTAGGGCCTCGTACAATAAAAAAGATTAATATAATTTTAATTTAATCTTGGGTTTAACCTTGCTTCTAAAAATACAATTAATAGTAAGCTCAGCTGTAATAGCAGCAATTGTTTGCATCGCAATCTTTGCGCCCGCTATTTCTCCGTACAAATATGATAAGACAAATTTTTCCAATATTCTGCAATCTCCATCAAAAGCACACCCTATGGGCACGGATCAGGAAGGAAGGGACCTTCTAAGCAGGGTTATATATGGCTCGAGGGTATCTATGATTGTAGCCATAGGGACTGCTCTTCTGGCGCTTTTCATTGGAACCGCATATGGAGGGCTATCGGGGTATTTGGGTGGGAAGATAGATGAACTTCTAATGAGAATTGTTGACGTATTCTATTCCCTTCCGGATTTGTTGCTGATAGTACTGGTAATGCTTATCTTGGGTCAGAGCCTTTTTGGAATTATTCTTGCTCTAAGTGTTACGGGATGGATGAGGGTTGCAAGAGTTGTAAGAGGGAGTGTTTTACAGGTGAAAAACTATGACTTTATAGAATCTGCAAGAAGCCTGGGGGCTTCACCGCTTAGAGTATTTTTCAGACACATATTCCCAAATATCTTAAGCCCGCTGATAATCACCCTTACTTTTTCTGTGCCTTATGCAATATTGGCAGAATCCACTCTAAGTTTTTTGGGGCTTGGAATAAGGCCGCCAGAGTCGAGCTGGGGTACTCTTGCAAGCACCGGCTGGCAGGGGATGAGAACATTTCCACACTTAATCGCATTTCCAAGCATCGCTATATTTGTAACAGCATTTTCGTTTAATATGCTGGGAGAGAGCCTTAGAGACTATTTTGATCCTAAGTCGGTAGTTTAATTAACTAAACTAATATGATGAAATTTATTCTTTCTATGAAAAAACTACTAAAAATTATTTTTGGATTTTTTGTTTTTATTGCAGCTTTTAACACTGATCTAAGGGCGTCGGTACCTATTGATTGTGAGGTGGTACTTGGTGAAAAAGAGAGGTCTAATGAAGCAAACAATATATACAGACGTGCCTATTGTAATGTAAAACAAGAAAATTACTCTGAGGCCATCGAGCTTTTTGAAAATGTATCGGATAAGCTTCCAGTTTTATCTGATCATAATATTTATTACAGAGCTTTTTCCTATCATAAGCTAAAAAATAATGATATGGCTTTAAAGCTGTATCATGAGCTTGCAAGTAAATATCCAAATAGTACTCTTAAAAAACGAGTTTCTGAGAGTCTTGCCGAGATTTATTTTCAGCAAAAAGAATATGCAAAAGCCAGGGAGCTTTACCAGGATCTTTATAGTGCAGAGATAAAAGATAAGAAAAAACCGGAGTATTTATTCGGTGTTGCAAATTCGCTAAAGGGGCAGAATAAATTACAGGAGGCTATAAACACTTACAAGAGCCTGTGGATACAGTATCCAACCTCTAAATATTCTAAACTTTCAAATGAGCTGGCTCTTAACATTGCTAAAGATAACAATCTTCTATTTAAAATTTCTCCAAATGATTATTACAGCAGGGCTCAAAAATTTTTCATCTCTTCAAACTGGAATTCAGCTCTTAAAAACTATAAAAAATCTCCGCAGACTTTAGCTGTTAAGGTAAACACTGCCATCAGTTATTTGAGGATCGGGCATTATACTAGAGCACTTGAGATACTGGGTAAAATAAATTCATCCAAGTCGCTGTTCTGGCAGGCTCAAATCCGGGCTAAGCAGGATATGAATGAGCTTGCTGCAAATATACATCTGCAGCTTGTAAAAAGCCATCCAAACAGTCACTTTGCTCCTCAGGCACTATTTAACGCTGCAAAGCTCTACGAGATAGATAAAAAACTTGATGATGCAATAAAAGTGTATGAGCAGTTAATAAAAAAATATCCTAAAACAGAATATGCAGAAGAAGCGTCATGGAACCTGGGATGGATATATTATAAACAAAATGAATATTTAAAGGCACACAATACATTTACGGGATTCATTAACTCAGGCTCGTCTTTTACTTCTACGAGATCGGAATACTGGAGCGCGCGTACGTTAGAAAAACTGGGAAATGACAAACAGGCTAATTATATTTATAAACGTCTTGCCGGAAGATTTTTCCCATCATATTACCCCTATCTCGCTCAGATAAAAACCGGTTATGATGATAAATCAAAAATTAAAAATGAAACACTGGATACATCAAAATCTGATTCGAAGAGAATAGCAAAGGCGCTACTGCTTATTGAACTTGGCATATTAGATGATGCGCTTCTTGAAGTGAAATATCTTCATAATGCTGCAAAATCAGTCAGTGATTTTATCGACCTTAGTATTCTATATAGTAAAGCAAATGATTTTTATAATGCCATTCAAGTAGTTCAGGGTATTAACCATCCGGATGCTCTGAGGCTTTCATACCCTCAGGGGTATAGTGAAATTGTAAAGAAATATTCAAAGCTCTACGGAGTGGATGAAAACATTGTTTACTCCATAATGAGAGAGGAGAGCAGGTATCAAAAAGATGTAGTATCTCCAGCAAAAGCAATTGGTCTTATGCAGCTCATTCCTGCTACCGGAAGAACAACCGCAAAGGAGCTTGGGATCAAAAACTATAGTAAAGCTAAGCTTACAGATCCTGAAACAAACATAAGGCTGGGCTCTTATTATTTTAAGAAAGTATTGGATGAATTTGGCGGCAATGTATTTTTTGCCCTGGGTGGTTATAACGCTGGGCCTCACCGCATCTATGAATGGCAAAAAAGATTTCCCGGTCTTAATATGGATGAGTTTGTAGAGGAAATTCCATTTAGGGAAACGAGAAATTATGTGAGGCGAGTGTTAAGAACTTACGGAGCTTATAAAGCTATATATGCCGGAGATATTGATACAGAAATGAATTAAACAGCTTTATCTTCTAATCTCAGACCACACTTTCTGGCAAAATTTCTAACTATCTTAAGCCCCAGATCACTACTTTTTTCCGGGTGGAACTGACAAGCAAACACGTTATCCTTTTGAATGGCTGCTGTAAATTCGCCTCCATAATCTGCTGTAATTGCGACTATGTTGCTATCAGCAGGAACAGGATAGTATGAGTGCACAAAATAAAACCAGCTTTTATCATCAATTCCATCTAATATCTCAGATTGTTTCTTTATATTAATCTGATTCCAACCCATGTGAGGAATTTTGAGGTTTAACTCTTTTTCAAAATCAAACTTGATTACCTTTCCTTTTATAAACCCAAGCCCTTTTTGATCAGGGGATTCTTCGCTGCTTTCAAAAAGTATCTGGTAGCCAAGGCAAATACCCAAGTATGGTTTTCCGGTTTGTATGTACTCCGGAATTAAGTCGAAGAGTTTATATTCTTTTAGATTTTTAATACAGTCTCCAAATGCACCTACACCAGGGAGTACAAGACCGTTTGAACTCATAATGGTATCAGAGTCATTAGTAATCTTGGATGAAAAGCCCTGACTTTCAAAAGCTTTACTTACACTCCTAAGGTTACCCATGCCGTAGTCTACAATGGCAATCATAGCCTAGAGCATCCCTTTTGTTGAAGGTATTTTGTTTGAGCGCGGGTCTATAGAGGTAGCTGTATCAAGCGCCCTTGCAACTGCTTTAAAAGTAGCCTCTATTATATGGTGCAGGTTATCACCATATTTAAGTTCAATGTGCAGATTGCATTTTAAAGAGTTTGTAAAAGATTTAAAGAACTCCTCGGCAAGTTCAGTGTCAAATTCACCAACTTTGCTTTTTGGGGTCTGCATATTGTAAACGCAAAAAGGACGTCCACTCAGATCAACAGCTGCAAATACCAGGGTTTCGTCAAAAGGTACATATGCATGACCAAATCTTTTTATACCTTTTTTGTCTCCTAGCGCTTTTTGTATAGCATCGCCAAGCGTTATCCCAACATCTTCCACTGTATGATGGAAGTCTATTTCAATATCACCTTTCGCTTTTAGTGTTAAGTCAAAAAACCCATGTTTGGAAAACTGTTCGAGCATGTGATCAAAAAATGCTACTCCAGTAGAAATCTGGTAATTTCCACTTCCATCTAGATTAATGTCGATAGAAACATCCACTTCTGAAGTCTTTCTTTTTACTTTTGCTTTTCTTGGCATGGAAGAATCTTATCTGAAAAAGAACTGAAATCCAACATGCAGGAGTATTTAAACTCTACCACACTGGTTTTTATAATATGTTTATTAAATAGTACTATAAATGCCGCAATTACCTTTTTACTGCGAAATAAAAAATGAGGGCAAAAAGCACCGCAGCGCCTAGATAGTAGTAATTGGGAATATCGTCTAAAGAATTAGATAAATTTGAGAATAATTCAGTTAATTGACCCATACAATTAATATTAAAACAATTATTTTGGAATGTCTATATTAGAGCGATTAAAGACTTAGAATAATTAAGGGAATTTATTCCCGTCTTTATATTTTATGATCGTTGGGTTTGAAGTAAATATATATTAATTTATCGTGGTTAAATAGTTTAGTTAATTGATAAATGTCATAACTCATTTAAATGATTAGATAATTATGTTTTTGAGTAAGTTGCATATAGCATAAATGGGTACAAATATAAAGTTGGCATTATATTTGCAATTTACTATTTCAAATAGCAAACAGGAGGGATTAAGAAATGATCCAACATGCTGAAGTAAATCAGGAAGAAGTTATGAGGAACTTAAACAAGCTTGCGAGTTCTACAAACGAAACAGAGAATCTGTTTGAGACATCAATGAATTATCTGACGGATTTTTACAATATTGATGTCGTGATGATTTATTTACTTGATAAAGATACAGGGAAGGCTCATCTAACCGGAAAGAAAAATGTACCTCCAAGGTATGTAGAGAGTTCATCGGAAATGGATGAATCGAGCGGTAAATTATGGGAAGTAATAAAAGAGAATAAGATTATAAATATTAAAAATGTACAGGAAGATGAATCATTTGGATTTGATTTAAGATCACTAAACAAAAAAGGTGCATTAGGTATTCCTATTTCTCTAAGCTACACTGGCGATGCTCAAGGGGCTTTATGGATTTTCAGTGATGATGAATATAACTATGATCCTCAAAAAGATAAGACACTACTATATCTTGTAAATCAGATAGCCACATCCATAGCATGGGCTATGAAATATGAAGAAAAGAGAGGTAACTGGCAGGAACGTTTTAAAATCAGCCTAAATTCTTAAAATTCTTAAATCCTTCTTGTTATTAAGTATAATTCATGGAGTAGCTCATAATTGAGCTACTCTATGATTTTTTAAACAATGAGGGCATTCAATTACCTTATTTGAATAAGCTTCTGGTATTTTTAGGTTTGTATCACATTCACACTCTATAAATTTGTATTCATTTAACTTCCATAGAGCATCAGTAGTTTCTCTTGTGCGGTTAATATGTGCCTCTGCTTTATCTGTTGTAATTTGTATTTTAGCATCAGGGGTCATAGTTGCTTCTTTTTGAATCGCTGCTCCGGCCACAAGGCCCATTTCAGGAAAAACAGTTCCAAGTGGTGACGATTTTTCAGTTTCCAGCGCAGATTTGGGGATTGTTCCTACAGGTTTTCCAGTTGTTTTCTTATAAGCATTGTCATAATCACCGAGTCCTGCTCCTGTCATGTTTCTTAATATTTTTATTCTCTCATCAAGCGGAGGATGTGTACTGCTGAGGTTTTTAAGACTTTGCTTCTTTCCTTTGAATGGGTTTGCTATATACATTGGAGCCGTAGCCTTGGTTGCAGATTTTAGCTGGTCAGTGCTGCTGCCGATTTTTTCGAGAGCTCCTGCTAGACCAAGTGGGTACCGGGTAAACTGAACAGCTCCTGCATCGGCAAGATATTCCCTTTTTCTTGAAATTGCAAAGTATATAAGTTGGGCAATAACTGGTGAGAGTATTATAAAAATTACTGCAATAATCATTATTACTGCCTGAATTTGTCCACCTTCGTCTCTTGAAGTTCTCCTGCGTCCCCCTCCGCCCCAAAACATATGCCTTAGTCCGAGATCAGCAAGAAGAACAATAGTTCCCATCATTATCCCAACCATGGTCATAAAAAGAACATCCCGGTTTTTTATATGGGCCACTTCATGAGCGATAACACCCTGAAGCTCGTCTCTTGTTAAAACTTCTAAAAGCCCCGAAGTTACAGCGACTGCAGATGTCTCGGGTTTTCTGCCTGTTGCAAAGGCGTTTAGGGCAGGATCATCGATAATATAAACATCGGGAACCTTTGGAAGGCTTGATGCTATTTTCATCTCTTCTACAACATTATAAAGTGTTGGATGCATGTCCCTGTTAATTTTTCTTGCCTTGCTTATGCCAAGCACAATCTTATCACCGGCAAAAAAACTAACAGTAGACTGAACAGACCATAGGCCAAATGCTGCATAAAGTCCATAAATACCGTATCCCGGGTACAGATATTCACCAAGGAAATATCCTAAAATAAACAAAACAACAGCCATGCACAAAACCAAGATGACAGAGTTTCTTTTATTTTTTCTTATTTGTTCCCACATGCTTAGATCCGTTTAATTACAATAATAATTATAATAGTTATATATGATATTAATTATAAGCATTAATCTCGATTATTCTAACTTTTAAACCTCTTTGAATAAATAATTAATTGGTATGAAGTTTGCAATTAATAAATACAGGAATAAATACAAGAATTCATTGTAATTGAAATTATGGAGGCAATGATGAATATATCTTCTCATATTAGAAGCAGTGATTTAGATCCGGGTGTTGCTTATGATTATAAAACTCAGCAGGTAATTGACCAGATATTTAGCAGTTTTGCTGATTATCTTATAGGCATAAAAGAAATTGCCAATCTTATGATTTATATAGTGGATGAAGAAAACAATGAATTAAGATTAGTAGTTCACAGAAATATGCATCAGGATTTCCCGAGGAATTTCTCAAGAATTGAAAAGACAAAATATCTGGCAAGAAACATTATTAAATCCAATAGTGTATTAGAATCACAAGATACAAATTTTAGAATGATATCGAACAAATTTGGTATGAATATACAAAAAGGATTTATTGGATTTCCCATAAAGGATAATGTGGATAGCCTGTCTAAACCAAAGGGTGCAATTCTTGTTTGGACTTCTTATATAAACAAGTTTGATCAAAATAAATATAATTTTATAGTGTCTGCAGCTAAATATTTAAGTAAATCTATTAAGTGGAATAATTTATTTGCCGAGGAGCATAACTAATATTAATAGTGCTCCTATGAGTCCCGATTTTCTTTTCTACATTTCAATATTTATTTATTAAATTTAAATAATAGTTGAAATATATCCTTTTAGGGCATAAAATTGGCGGTTAAATAATTTAATGCAGGATGTAAGGCAATGAGTGGTACAAACAGTAGTGAACTTGAAGGTAATAGAAAGATCAGATTTTTGCCTGTAAGAGAGTTTGAAAAAGAGCTTAGGGCAAGAGTGGACGAATACTTTAACGATAAAAATCTAACTAAAAGAGACAACCTCAGGATGTACGGCAAAACAGCTATTGTACTTTCCTGGCTCATAGCTTCATATGTTTTTTTGGTTTTTATGAACCTTCCAACATGGGGTATTGTGCTCTCAGCCGTTTCTTTGAGTCTGGCATTAAATGCTGTTGGTTTTAATATCATGCATGATGGTAACCATAGAGCATATTCCAATAACCCTTATATTAACAAACTCATGGGCTATAGCCTCGACCTTATTGGAGGCAGCTCATATTTTTGGAACTGGAAACACAATTACCTGCACCACACATATCCAAATATCACAGGCATAGATGATGATATAGAACCAGGCATATTTGCGAGGCTGAGCCCTCATCAAAAAAGATATTTTTTCCACAGATACCAACACATCTATATATGGATTATTTACGGTTTTCTCATAATCAACTGGCATGTTTATCAGGATTTCTATAACTACATAACCAAGAAGATACATAACCATACTTTTCCGCGTCCAAAGGGCTGGGATCTGTTTATGTTTTTCTTTGGTAAAATCTTGTTTTTTTCTTTAGCTCTTGTAATCCCATCGTTCTTTTATCCATTTTGGGCAGTAGCACTTGCATACTTTCTGATTGTATTTGCCCAGGGCATTGTTCTTACTATAGTGTTCCAGCTTGCTCACTGTAACGAAGAAGCGGATTTTGTAGAGCATGAAAATGACGATGAGAGACTCGGTTCCAGCTGGCTTGTGCATCAGTTAAAAACCACAGCAGACTTCTCGAGAGATAATAAAATTCTTAACTGGTATGTAGGCGGGCTTAACTTTCAGGTAGAGCATCACCTGTTCCCAAAGATTTGTCATGTACACTACCCTGAACTTTCCAAAATTGTCGAGAAGACATGCAATGAATTTGGCATTACATACAATGCATATAAAAACCTCTCTGAAGGTATTGCATCGCATTACCGCTGGATTTATCAGATGGGAAGAGCATAAAATAACCGTATAGATTTTGTATGATGTTCAGTCCATACATCTTCTATTTCTAAGTCTGTTAAATATCTTGATGAGCCAAGATGATTTGTATGGGATAATATATTCTTTACGTCAGTTCCTGTTTTATCGATCCCTTTGAATTAGACTTTTGTAATATTTAAGACTTGATTATTAAATAGTACAGAGGTTATAATTAATCGTAAATTAGTCAGTAGCTTAATGGAGGATTGGTATTATGTATCGATTTTTAGGATTACTTTTAGTATTTTTGTTATCTTCAGATGCTTTCACTCAGCAGTTTGATGCGAATATGGCCTGGCCGCTTTGCGGAAGAATTACTGAAAATCCTCCTGCGGGATGGCAGGTTGGAGACGACTGCCCTGCCGAAAGGTTTGGAAATCCCGATCATACAGATTTACCGATAAGATCGGTATTCGGGCCGAGGCCACTTGTATCAGAAAATGAGAGATACGATTTTCACAGAGGGATTGATATAGCTACCCCTATAGGAACACCGGTATTTGCAGTTGCCGACGGTGAAGTTAGAACGGCGGGTGACCATCCAAGCTATTCTGATCCTGTAATAATCATTAGGCATTTTAGAAACGGCGAGACCTCATGCAGCAATTCTGGATGTTATCACAGCAACTACCTTCATATGGACAGCGCTGTGGTTAACCAGGGACAAAATGTAAGCAAAGGACAGTTTATTGGTTATTCCGGTGAGAGTGGAAGCGGTTTTGATCACCTCCATATGGAAATAAGGGATGCTAAGCCCGAAGACCCGTTTTCAAGCTGGCAAAGAGACTGCATTAACCCTGTAGGAATCTTGCCGTATGTGAGTACAGATTCGGCAACTATTACTTTTAATAGTACCATTGCAGATCTTTCTCAACCGTTTGTTCAGATCACTGTAGAATCACCCAGGGTTGATATAAACAGAGTAGAACTATTTTTATATGACCAATCTGACAATTTGGTTCAGCAACCGGGAAATACTGCAGATTCTCTTGGTTATAATGTAAACCCCTCATGGTTTGATGTAAATCTATGGAACAGGCAGTACACTCATAAAGACAGCTCGAGCGTTCCTTGGGAGAGTTTTGATAGTGGGGGGGTAAACGAATGTCCTTATCATGCAGATCATCCAAACTCTTATGATCCGCATATTCATATGGACGCGGCTGATCCTAACGACTACCAGGTTGGTCTTTTTAACGGTATCAGAATACAGACACAAAAATTTCATATAAGCGGCTATTATATTAACCTTGCATTCAATGAACTTACTGGACCCAGCGCACAACAAGCACCTGTAAAATGTGTCGTAGCAACTGTAACATTTGGTGCAGGAGGAGATGCAACAAATACTCTTGGAGACTGTTCTGGTGTATTAGACCCGACACCAGATGAATGTGGAAACGGTACTTGTGAATCTTCAGAGACATGTTCTTCATGCCCTTCTGATTGCGGTTCATGCTCAAGCTGTGGAGACGGCACATGTGACGGGGATGAAACCTGTACTACATGTGAGACTGACTGCGGTACATGCAGTACATGTGGTAATGGAGCTTGTGATATAGGGGAGGACTGTAATTCATGCCCATCCGATTGTGTTTCCGGAAGCGGACCTTCATGCGGCAATGGAATATGTGAGGCAGCGGCAGGAGAAGACTGTAATTCCTGTGCTTCTGACTGCGACTCAAAAACCAAGGGCAATCCAAAGACTCACTATTGCTGTGGTGATGGTGGAGTATGCGGCAGCAGCCAGTGTAATGCCGATCCATACTCATGTACTGAAACAACTTCGGCGTCTTACTGCTGTGGGGATGCAGTATGTGAGGGTGCAGAAGACAGCAGCAGCTGTGAGCTTGACTGCGGATCGCCACCGGTATGTGGTGACGGCACTTGTGATACAGGAGAAGACATTTGCTCATGCTCTGCAGACTGTGGTACACCACCAGCTTCTGAATTGTCATGCTCTGATGGCGGTGATGATGATTGTGACGGTGCTATAGATTGCAGTGACAGTGACTGTGATTCGGATCCTGCATGCAGTAGTTCTTGTACGCCGACTCATTCAAATGAAAAGGGTAAAAGATGTTCAGACGGGTTAGACAATGACTGTGATGGATTTACAGACGGGGCCGATCCGGACTGCTAATACAATTTAAATAAAAATATTTTTATTGACTTCTTTATTAATAAAAATTAATATCTAAATGTACGATAAGAAAAGGCAAACCACTTGAAAGGGTGGGACGCAAAGCTATTGGGCCGTAAGTTTCGAGAGAAATCAGGCTGCCAGGCTGCTGACATCGGGTATCACTTCTCTTTTTCCTGATCCCATAAGTCCCAATAATCTTTGCAGAAGAGTTTTATCTTGTGGGGTTGAAGACTTATATGTAATAAAACAATAAACTTTTAATTAATCATAATTCTTTAATAAAGGAGCGGGGAAAATGATTAACAAACTTAAATATCCTATATTTATAGGAGCTGCAGTATTTCTTTGTTTAATTGTTTCAGTATTTGTACTTTTCAACAATAATTCAAGGCAGATTCTAAGCTCAGATAACAATATTAATACATCCCGGAAAGTAATCACACAAGAGGATAAACCCAGAATTCCCGAAAGGCTGGTTCCATTGCTTCTGGAAACTACTGGAAGGAACATTGATGATTATAAGATCATAAAAGATGTAGACGGAACTTATAAAGCACAGACTAAGAGGAATAATCTGTCAGCAACTTTTAATGATCATGGACTCACTATCACTCCTTTATACAATAAAACTTCAACATGGCATATTGGACTTAGATTTAAGGGTTTCGGCTATGAAAATGAAATTGCTCCAGTATCTGTGCCATATATATCTACATCAGCTAACAAAATAAATTATGAACGGGGAAATATTACAGAATGGTATGTAAATAAGCCGTTTGGTCTCGAACAGGGTTTTACCGTATACAGCTCACCTAATGAAAATAATGATAAATCAAATCTCATATTACAAGTTGAATATGACACAAGACTCCATCCAGAAGTAAAAAAATACGGTAAGGAAATAATATGGAAAAAAGACAACGGAGAAGTAAAATTTAACTACTCAAAACTATTAGCTTATGACTCTAATAGAAAGGTTCTTCCATCTTCTATGAGCATCAGCGATGATATTATATCAATAAAAATTGATGATAATAATGCTGTTTATCCTATTGTCATTGACCCAATTATGATTCAGGAAACACTGATTCACACAGCCAGTGATCCGGATGTACTTGCAAAATATGGCCAGTCTGTAGGTATAGATGGCCATGTGGCAATTGTTGGGTCTCCCGGTGATAATGATAACGGTGACCTCTCTGGGTCTGCATATATACATACAAAGGATTCAGGTGGGGTAAACAACTGGGGTGAATTTAAAAAGATTACACCATCAGATGCAGCTGCCTGCAAAACATTTGGATTTTCAGTGGACGTAAGCGGAGATGTTATCGCAGTAGGTGCAAATACAATAACAACCACTTCTTCCTGTCCTACGGACGAGGGAGCGGTATATATATTCTCTCGGAATCAAGGCGGGGTAGACAATTGGGGACAAGTCAAAAGACTTGAAGCCACTGATGGAACAGTAGGGAATCAGTTTGGATTTTCTGTGACAATAGACGGAGAAACACTAATTGTTGGAGCCCCGGGTGACAGCAGCGGACAAGGTGCGGCTTATGTGTTTCAGAAAGACCAGGGAGGAGTAGATAATTGGGGACAAGTAGCTAAAGTTGCCGCATCTGACGGAGTGGTAGATGACAGTTTTGGGTTTGCGTCTTCTATCAGTGTCGATACGGCAGTAATCGGTGCTCCTGCACATAGTATTGCCGGGGTATCAATTTCTGGAGCAGCTTATGTATATGACAGGAATCAGGGCGGTGCCGATAACTGGGGTGAGGTTTCGAAAATTTCAGCCTCTGATGCAGCGGATGATGACGTGTTTGGTATATCTGTGTCAATCGATATGGATACAGTCGTTGTTGGTGCAGGAGCAGATGATCTTGGAACAACAATAGATGCTGGCTCAGTGTACTTTTTCGGAAGGGACGAGGGCGGAGCTAATAATTGGGGGCAGATAATTAAATTGACTGCGTCTGATGCCGAAGATTTTGATGCACTTGGCTCAGCAGTTGTAGTGATGTCTGACCTTATGTTCGTAGGTTCTCCGGGGGATGACGACGGAGGAAATGGTTCGGGAGCATTTTATGGCTCTGAGCTCAGCGGTACATGGGGAGCGCTTGAAAAATTTACTGCTTCGGATGCGGCTCCCGGCACTGGTGCACTGAAAGGACTGGGAGTATTTGAAATAGATGACACAACAGGAAACAGATCAATTGTATCTGACAATACAACGGGAACCGGCAATTTGTTATCAGAACCCGAGGGTATAGTTGTTGAAAACCCTGGTCCTGGAGAGAAATATTTAATAGCAGATAAGGGTATACCTGCAATCATTTCTGTAGACCCGGCTACAGGTAACCAGGCTATATATGAAGACAATTCGGGTGCTCCTTCAATTCCATTTGTACTACCTATAGATCTTGATTTTGACGGCGGTGGAGACCTATTTGTCACAGACCCCGGAAGTGCAATAGTAATACAAATAGACGGAGTAAGTGGCAGCAGATCAATAGTTAATAATACTGGCAGCTATCCAGCACTCGGTTTTCCATTTGGAATAGCGCTTGAGGGCAGCGGTAATGTAGTGGTTACTGACTTACAAATGATAATTGAAAATGGTACTCAACAGTGCTTCGATTGTGCTCTCGATCCCGATTGTATACCGCCGGACTGTTTTCAGTTTGGCTGCGTGGGTTGTGTAGATATAATTGAACCGTCAATAGCTCGAGTAAACACCTCCACGGGTAATGTTCAGCAACTTGCTGATACTACTTCATGTGTAGCGGGAAGGTCTTTTAATCGTCCGCTAGGAATAGATATAATGGCAAGCAATAATCTTGCAGTAGTAGTCATTGATCTTAATGAGTCAACCTCAGTAATAGAAGACTGGGCGATATTGGAAGTCAACAGCACAACAGGTGCATGTTCCATTATAGCAGATGATACAACCGGTACAGGCCCGGATCTTCAGTTCCCTGAAGGCATAGCGACACTTGCTAGCGGAGAGCTTGCCGTTGTAGATAATTTTAGAGATGAGGTTTTGGTGATTGATCCTGCAACCGGCAACCGGACAGTACTTTCTGGAAATGCAATAGGTACAGGGCCTCAATTTGAGGAACCGTTCTGGATTGCGGTTAATGGAAACGGTGACTCAATTGTTACAGATCAGGGAACAACAGGAATAAGCTTTGGATCATCGATTGATATATCCGGAAGAACTGCAATTATCGGAGCACCGGGTAAGACAAATCTTGAGGGCGGTATATACATTTTTCAGTTCTGTGAGCAGGCAAGTCCTATTATTTCAGTCTCTCCTGCAGATCAGACGGGTACGGCTGGGGAAACGCTCAATTATACAGTCTCGGTACAAAATGTTCATAACCTTGCCTGTGCATCGACAAGCTTTACAATGAGCTCGAGTGTACCCGGCGGATGGGGTTCTAATTTTAATCCATCCACAGTGAATCTGGATTCCGGACAGTCAACAAATGTAGATTGGAGTGTGACATCCGATCCAGGTGCGGCAGATGCGGATTATCCGATTACTGCGGAAGCTACGGATGATAATGAGCAGACATTTACGGGTTCAGATAATGCAAATTATGAAATTATTAATACAATACCGACACCTACTCCTACTCCAACCCCAACTCCTACCCCTCCACCTTTATGTAATAACGATGGAGTTTGTTCAGGCTCCGAAGACTGTAATAATTGTCCAAATGACTGCATATCAGGCAGCGGTCCTTCATGTGGAAACGGAATATGTGAGACGGCTGATGGTGAAGACTGTAACTCATGTCCATCTGACTGCAATTCAAAAACCAAGGGTAATCCAAAGACTCAATACTGCTGTGGCGAAGGTGGAGTATGTGGAAGCAGTCAGTGCAACAATGACCCGTTCTCATGTACTGAAACCTCTTCAGTACCTTACTGCTGTGGTGATCTTATCTGTGAGGGAGCTGAAGACACCTCGAGCTGTGGTATAGACTGCCCGCCTCCTGTGTGTGGTGATGCAGTGTGTGAGAGTGGAGAGGATATGTGTACATGTTCTGCTGACTGTGGAACACCTCCGGTATCAGAGAGTATGTGTTCAGATGGTATTGATGATGATTGTGACAGCGATATCGACTGTAATGATATCGATTGCAGCGGAGATCTTGCATGCAGCTGTGTACCTACACATTCAAAAGAAAAAGGACCAAGATGTTCAGACGGTTTAGATAATGATTGTGACGGACTTATAGATGCAGCTGATTCTGATTGCTAGACAGATTTTATTGTAATAATTTTTCGGATTTATAATATTTTGAGGCAACTGTAAATAACAGTTGCCTCAACTCTATTTATTTAATTTATTCCCTTTTTTACAAATATTTTCCTAAATAAAATTCCCCTGGGGTAAGCTTTATATAATTCGTAAATCTAATTTAATAATGGAGCTCGCATAGGACAGCAAAGTATACTAAGCTGAAACTATGCAAAAGAAGTTACTTAAGAATACAAAACTATCAAATAGTAAGATAAGCAAGCTAATACAAATGTTTGTATTGGAAGTGCCGGCATGTAAAGCGGCCG
>JBFFSH010000031.1:0-27978 GCA_041572575.1 Thermodesulfobacteriota bacterium | reverse complement strand
GCATTCAACATGATATTCCTGTAGCCTCAGGAATTATTACTACTGAAAACTTGGAACAGGCAATAGAAAGAGCAGGGTCTAAGGCAGGCAACCGTGGATCAGAAGCTGCAATCTCTGCAATTGAAATGGCAAATCTTGTAAGTTCTCTTTCTTAAAAATTATTAATCATCAAACTTCAGTGATATAAAGATGGGTTTAAGGCGGAGAGCAAGAGAACATTCACTTCAGTTTTTATATCAGGTTGATCTTCTAAAATCTTCATATAATAAATCCGATATACTGCAACAGATAGAACTTTACTGGAACAATAAAGACAAAACGCCGGATAAAGAGTTAGTCGAATTTTCAAACAGAATAAATATAGGTGTTTTTGAAAATCTCGACACACTCGATGATATCATCTCAACAAATTGCAAGAACTGGAAATTCAGCAGGTTATCAAGTATTGATAGAAACATCCTTAGGATTGCAGTCTATGAACTGCTGTTTATGAAAGATGTACCAAGCAAAGTAGTAATTAATGAAGCTATAGAGATAGCAAAAAAATTTGGCACTGAAGATTCAGGATCATTTATAAATGGTATATTAGATCATGTTAACAAAGCGGTAAGTAAAGGGGTTAAAAATGACAATAAATGAAGGTATTGCAAAAGTAGTTGAAAGGGTTGATCTTACTGAGGAAGAAATGATAAGCGTTATGGATAAGATCATGGAAGGATCTGTTTCTGATAGTCAGATCGGCGCTTTTTTAGTCGGCCTTAGAATGAAAGGTGAATCTATTGGTGAAATTACGGGTGCGGCTAAAGTTATGAGATCAAAATCGAGAAAAATAAAGTCTGACCGCCCTGTTGTAGTCGACCTTTGCGGCACGGGTGGAGACATGCAGGGGACCTTTAACATATCAACTGTAGCTTCCTTTATAACCGTTGGTGCCGGTGTTGCAGTAGCCAAGCATGGCAACAGATCAGTCTCGAGTAAAGTGGGAAGCGCTGATGTCCTGGAAAAACTTGGTGTTAACATAAATATTAATTCTCAGGGTGCAGAAAAATGTCTTAACGAGACAGGGTTTACGTTCTTATTCGCTCCCAATTACCATCCGGCCATGAAAAACGTTGGCAAGCCAAGAAAAGAGATGGGAATCAGAACTATATTCAATATTTTAGGCCCTCTTACAAACCCAGTGAGCCTTAAGCATCAGATAATGGGTGTCTACTCTCAGTCTCTCATTGAACCTCTTGCCAAAGTGTTTAGAAATCTTGACTATGAAAGAGCCATGGTTGTTCACGGAGCTGATTCCCTGGATGAATTTTCAGTAACCGGAAAAACAGATGTTGCCGAGTTAAACGAAGGAATAGTAAAGACATATCAGGTTGATCCGCAGCAACTCGGTCTTAAAACATGGAGTCTTGATGAGCTAAAGGGTGATGACCTGGAACAGAACGCAAAAATTGCTCTTTCCATACTAAACGGGCAAGAACAGGGAGCAAAAAGAGAAATATCCATTTTAAATTCTGCTGCATCAATACTTGTAGCAAACAAAGCCGCAGATTTTAAAGAAGCCATTGAAAAAGCCCAGGATTCTATCGACAGCGGAAATGCCATTAAAGCATTGGAAAAAGTAATTAAGTTTACTACTACATGGAACTAATATTAAGTTTAATAAGATTTAATTTAAAATGATTCTTGATGATATAATAGAAAATAAAATACTCGAAGTAGAGCAGTCCAAAAAAGATGCTCCTCTTGATAAACTTCTTGCAGACCTAGAAACCTGCCCTGAACCTAAAGATTTTTACAGTGCATTAAACTCCATAGAGGGAGAAATACGTATTATAGCAGAGATCAAACAGGCATCTCCATCCAAAGGGATATTAACCAGTGACTTTGACCCTGTAAGAATAGCGGGCACATACCTTGAGGGTGGAGCCAATGCAATTTCTGTTCTTACGGACTCAAAATTTTTTAAGGGAAGTTTACAAGATCTACAAAATGTAAGAAGAGCTGTAGATATACCACTTTTAAGAAAAGACTTTATTATTGATCCCTATCAGATATATGAAGCAAAATTTTACGGGGCTGATGCTATACTGCTCATAGTTGCAGCACTAAGCCCTGATGATCTGCAAAGATTAAAAACAACCGCTGAATCCCTGGGTCTTGCTACCCTTGTAGAAGTTCATAACGAACAGGAACTGCAAACAGCGTTAGGTCTAAATTGCAGGATAATAGGCATTAACAACAGAGACCTTAAAACCTTTAATGTAGATATGCAAACTTCGATTAATCTTAAAAAACTTATCCCTGACGATATTTTAGTTATAAGTGAAAGTGGAATTAAAAGTCCCAAGGACATTCAAAAATTAAAATCAAGTGGAATTACGACCTTTCTTATTGGAGAATCATTTATGAAGTCCGACGATCCTGTAAGTAAGCTTAATGAACTCAAAAATCTCGATTAATCTGCTACATTAGCATATCTCTAACTGATTGATGTCTTAAACCAAATATATGAAGATAAGAAGAACACATATTGCCATTATTCTATCTGCTCTGTTTCCGGGGTTTGGACAAATATATAACAGGCAATATAACAAGGGCATATTTTATATTTGTTTTAAGCTTGTTATAAATTTACTAAGAAAAGAGCCTATGGAAATGATGCTTGCAGCCAAGAAGGCAGGGGATATAGCTGTTGACAATAATACAGTGCTTATTGTAGCAGCCTACACAATAGCTGATATTATTTTATGGATACTCTCGGTAGTTGATGCCAAAAGGAATGCAGAGATTATTGAAAAACAGATAGAAAACAAGAGTGATGAATAAATTATTTTATAATATTTATTTGGCATTTCCATAACAATAAAATAGTATTTTCGTTATGCGGCGTATTATCTTTATTCTCTTACTGTTAGTACTGCAAACTCTTCAATCTACCGCTCAGAATACAATTGTTGCT
Source organism: Thermodesulfobacteriota bacterium (assembly GCA_041572575.1). Lineage (GTDB taxonomy): Bacteria > Desulfobacterota_D > UBA1144 > Nemesobacterales > N074bin48 > N074bin48. The sequence goes on along the minus strand of JBFFSH010000031.1, from coordinate 25,019 downwards.
GATAGAGTTTTTAGGGCAAACAGACACAACCTGCACTTTCCAAATATTTCAACAGACTATCCATTTGTTGACCTTCGCTCATCTCATATAATCCAAAAAGCATATGTAGATCTAAAACAAAAAGATGATAAAATAGCAGGTTATAAAGCTGCTCTCACTTCTAAAAAAGCTCAGGCCAGGTTTTCAGCTGCCACACCCGTGGCAGGCGTGCTGTTTGAATCAGGAAAGTTGCATTCTCCTGATATAATAAAATTGGACGATGCAAGAAACCTGCTCATTGAAACAGAGATTGGGTACCTTGTAGATAATGACATAATACAAACTATTGAATCTTACAATGAGCTTGGCGGCTTAATAACAAAAGTTTATCCGGTAGTAGAGTTGCCAGATGTAGGGTATAAAGATTTATCTAAAATTAATGTAATTGATATTATTTCAACCAATGCAGGTTCTAAAAATTATATTTTTGGCAAACGGCATAGTATAGAACAAATAGATATAGATAATATCAAAACAAAGCTTTTCCATGACGGAAAAATGATAAGCTCGGGTATAAGTACAAATGTTATGGAAAACCAAAGATCTGCGCTTTTATGGTTAATAAATGATATCTTGTCCAGGGGATATGAAATTAAATCCGGCCACATTTTATTAACAGGAGCTTTTGGAACTATTAATAAAGCTCAGACAGGCCTTTACATGGGTGATTTCGGATCACTCGGAAAGATATATTTTGAAATAAAATAAAAGGGTATTTTGTTTGTTTTATGAAACAAATTTTTGTAAGAGATTTAAAAAAGTCTGAAATAAATCATTTGTATAAGGGTCTTAACTCGGCAAGTGCATTTGTTCTCAGAAGATGCCAGATCATACTAAGCAGTGCAGAAGGAAAAAACTCAACTCAAATTTCTCAGATTCTATACTGTAGTGATCAGTGTGTAAGGGACGCAATTAATACATTTAACAAAGTGGGACTTAAATGTCTTACCGAAAAATCACATGCAAGACACGACAATCAAAAAAAGTTTAGTGAGTCTGCAATTAAACAGCTAATCACTATGGTAAAAGATTCTCCACGAAACTATGGATTAAAAACTGATGTATGGACCCTGGATAAACTTGCTAAAACATGCACTAAAAATAAACTTGTCTCAAAGTCTGTATCACCCGGCACAGTGGCTACAATATTGAAACAAAAAAAAATTAACTGGAAAGAAATAAAAGAACCGTGAGCAGCCCACAAGGAGGAGAGCTGCTCACAGATATTGTAAACTGTCCCAGCGTCAAGGAGGTATGGAGAGCATAAAGCCTAGTCCGTTGGGAACGGTGTTACATTACAGATTGAGCCAGTATAAAGCCTGAGCCATTACAGTGTGCTGTGTATCATCAGCCCCACCTTCATCCTCAAATATTGCTGCATCTGCCTTATCAAATCTATACTCTAATCTAAATTCAAAATTATCCAGATATGCGCTGTGATCACTATTAGGCATACCCTTGAATGGTTTGAAAATTACAGTTGGAGTTACTTCCCATACTGTTGTTCCAAAACCCCTGAAGCCGTCGTCATCATCAAAATATTCAGCACGAAGCGCAAGATCTATCATTGGATGAGCATCCAGCACTGCATATCCTGCAATACCCCACCAGAATGCATCGTCATCAGGGCCTGCAATCTCCTGCCATCCAAAGTCAAGGTCAGCATAGAGTGAAAGAGGACCAAACGCCAGTGAACCCACTACCGTTACAAGCTCTCTCCATTCGTCATTTCCAAGTCCGTCATCTTCTTTACCAAAGTAACCCGTAACATATAATGATCCTTCCATGGAGTCGTTGCCTCCTGAAAGACCAAGCTGTGCTTCAATGGTTTTTGCATCATTATCGTCATCCCACTGATCCCATCCGTTGTTCACACCAAGTGCAACAGAAAATGGTCCGGTTTCATAGGTTGCCCTTATACCCGTATGGGTAAATGGTATAGCAAAGCCAAACAGAATAGCCCTGCTTATATTAGGATTATCCTTTGCTTCAATCACTTCAAAACCCGCAAGTGTTACAAACTGACCGAAATAAAAATTTAATCCTTCCACTGGCATAACCTGAATATATGCCTGATATGGTGAGACTACATCGGAGTCTATACCGGATGGATTAATAAGTTCAGCATGCTCACCAAACAGTATATCTGCCCTAAAACCCAGATGATCCATCACGGTTCCGTCTGCAGTAGGTGTTTTTTCAAATGTAAGAGTAAAGGCGTTTAGGTTAAACTCATTATCTTCTGGATATAATGATCTTGCTCCGATATCACCACTATCTGGTTCATTGAAGCTGTACTGATATGTAGTATCCAGAGAAAAACCTACGCTTATTGACTCAAACATCTTTATAAGACCCGAAACATCGGCGTCTTCTTCTGCTCTTGTGTTCTGCCCTGCTGTAATTGTAGCAGCCGCAAATACAAGCGCTATTAATAACTTTGTCATCTTACTCATACTCTAATTCCCTCCTTTAAAATAATGATTTGTATATTTTGTCATTTCTCATTTAATTTTTAATTTGATTTAGAGAAATCCGGATATGACTCAAGACCATGTTCAGAGAAATCCAGACCTTCCATTTCTTCCTGCTCGTCTACTCTAAGACCCATGGTTACTTTAATTAATAGAAATAGAGCGAAAGCACATATAACCGTAAATACTCCGTATGCTGCTATACCCAGCAACTGAATTAACACGCTGTGATCGGCGCTGAATATTCCGACTGCAAGTGTTCCCCATATACCGCATACAAGGTGAACAGATATGGCACCCACCGGATCGTCAATCTTGATCTTATCAAAAGATACTACTGAAAATACTACTATTACACCTGCTATTAATCCTACTATCACTGAGTTCATAGGGCTTATTACATCTGCGCCTGCTGTTATCCCAACAAGACCTGCAAGAGCGCCGTTTAGAGCCATAGTGAGATCAGGTTTATTGAACATAATCCATGAAACAACCATAGCACCTACAACTCCTGCTGCCGATGCAAGGGATGTAGTAACAAATACCAGTGAAACAAGCTCCGGGTCAGCTGAGAGAACTGAACCGCCGTTAAAACCGTACCAGCCAAACCATAGCAGAAATACCCCTATTGCTGCAAGCGGTAAACTGTGACCGGGGATTGGCTTCATTCCGCCTCTTACATATTTACCAAGCCTCGGCCCAAGAAGGAATGCACCTACCAGTGCTCCCCAGCCGCCTACGGAATGCACCAGGGTCGAACCGGCAAAATCATAAAAACCTTTTGCATCCAACCATCCGCCGCCCCATTTCCATGAACCTGCGATTGGATAAACAATTGCTACAAAAATTATTGAAAACACAAGAAAACTTTCAATCTTGATTCTCTCGGCTACTGCACCGGAAACAATAGTTGCAGCGGTTGCAGCAAACATCGCCTGGAATATAAAATCAGTCCAGTAAGTATAGCCGCCATCTGCATATTCAATCAGTCCTGCAGCGCCTTCAGGAGATGAAATTCCAAAACCTGCAAAACCTAACCAGCCGCCGAATTCTCCGGGGTACATGAGATTAAATCCGCAGATTGCATAAGTAAGTATGCCGATGGAAATGATTGATACGTTTTTAAAAAGTATGTTTACAGTGTTCTTGGAACGAGTAAGACCTGTTTCAAGAGCCGCAAATCCCAGGTGCATAATAAATACAAGGAAAGTAGCAACAAGCATCCATACGTTATTTGCTACAAATACTGCATGTGAAGCTGTAGGCCCCTCTTCTACCTCTTGTGCAAAAGAGCTCATTGTACCAAAAACTGCTATTACCAGTAACGACATGATACAAAAGTAGATTGATTTTCTTTTCTCCGGTGCAAATCTCAACATCTCTAATACCTCCATCTTGAAGTCGGTTTTCGGCTTTAAATTGCAATGTGTATGCCAAGTTTGACAGGGCGGCGTAACATACTGTAACTATTGAATTATTTCATATTACCTAAATAAAATAGGGTATATATTTATAGAATTGTGCTTATTATTTAAGCACGTGTGATGGGATAAAAAGCACAGAATAGAGTTATAATATTAAGGCAGAGAAATCCTTAATTTAAAATAAGAAATTCTATCTATTATGCATATATCAGTAGATTAGATACTAAATCTCCAGATCCTTACCCTTGGTCTCCGGAAATGTCATTATAGTAATAGCCGCAGCCACAGCAAATAGCGAAAGCATAAGGAATGCAGGGCCGTAGTTATTATCAAACGCTGCATATACATAACCTGCCAGAGGAGGCGCCAAAGACCCTACAAGTCTTCCTACATTGTAACAAAAACCCTGTGCCGTACCTCTTGCCCTGGTAGGAAAGACCTCAGCAAAAAGAGCGCCGAAGCCTGAATAGAAACCCGTTCCAAAAAATCCCAGGAAAGGACCAATGATAATGAATGCCAACAGCCTGCTAATTCCTAGATAATATGCTGATATCATTATATTAATTAAATTAACAGCGGGCATGATTGTCGTATATTACGAATTTTGTACTTAATTTCTAGGCATATATGTCATCTAAAATAGCACAGGCTAGATTGACACATTCAAATTAATTTAGTACGATTGCTTTCAATATTATTCAATAGAATAGAGGAATATCTAAATGAGTATTTGGAGCTGTCTTTCGATAATTGTAATTATTCTAGCAATATTGGCTTTTACTCCATTTGTAATTCCATATGGAATTACAGAGCCATATGTGTTAGGACTACCAAGAACTTTATGGGCAGGAATGCTTATATCCATATTTATATATTTAATTCTTTTATTGGCTATGATTACATCAAAAGATGAGGACTAATTTTGTAAGGTTTGTATGGACAAAGGTATAACATTTATTGTAGTTGCTATTATTTATCTTATCGTACTCATAAGCCTTGCCGTAATTGGAAACAGAAGAAACAAAGGTGATGCAGACCAATTTTTTCTAGCCGGTGGGAATTTAGGAATCATTATAGGATTTCTGACTTTTTTTGCCACCCTCTACAGTACATTTATTTTAATAGGAATGCCTAATTTTTTTAGAGTTCATGGTGTGGGAACATGGATATTTTTAGGTGTAACTGATATGGTACTTGCTTTTTTTACGCTTTGGCTGGCTATGAAAATGGGGAAAAGAGTTTCATCAGTAGGTTACCGAAGTATGTCAGATATAATAAAAGACGATTTTGGTACCCCCGGAACCATAGTATACGTAATTGGCCTTGTGATTTTTCTTGTGCCATACATTGCAATTCAGGTGAAAGGTGCATCGGGGCTTCTATCGAGTGTTGTACCATTCCCGGTTCCTCAGTGGGTTTGGGCAATAACAATACTAGTATTAATGTATATTTACTCTTCAATAGGAGGACTCAGGGGAATTATGTATGCTGATTCGCTTCAGGGAATCATGCTTTTCACGGTTATATGGATAATGGCCGCTATAATTTTAATGGATTTTGGAGGAATAAAAGAACTTATATCTTCTGTAAAGGAAACAAAACCAGAGCTTCTTTCTACTCCCGGACCGAATGGGCTATTAAATGTCCAATGGCTTCTGGCAGCATTTATATCAATAGTTCTATTGCCGGTTTCTCAACCTCAGCTTACATCCAGGCTTGGTATATTAAAAGGATTTAATGAAAGACGCAAAGTGCCTGTTTTGCATGCATCCTTTACATTCCTGCTCCTGATTGCCGGCTTAATTATTGGTCTTTATGGCGCAGTGGCAATACCTGCAAAAACCGGCCCTGAATTTATTGGTCAATTAATATTAGAGCAGCATGCAATATTAGGGGCTATAACTCTTATTGGTATTCTTGCTGCAGCAATGTCAACTTCGGATTCACAGTTTTTTGCACTTGGCTCGGAGATTAACAACTTTTTTTCAAAATACAGTAAAGAATTGAAAATTTCTCCTGTGATATTTGTTAAAGGAGTGATTCTGATACTTTGTGTAGTATCCTTTATTGTGGCAATGAAAAGCCCACAAGAGCTGATATCTCTTGCAATCAACGGGTTTATGGGAACTGCTCTTATGGCACCAATGATTTTAGTATCAATTCTTTATAATAAAATAAAGTTTTCTTCAGTAATACCTACTTTTACAGCAGCTAGTCTTGTAATATTTCTTATGTCACTTTTTGGAGTAGTTCCAAACATGATATTGGGAATCCGGATGGATTTGATACTCCTTTCCATTACCACTATTGCCACTGTAATAACACTTCTTATTAGGGCAAAGACTCAACATAAGTCATTTGTGCCTAAAATTTAACGGCTGGCTTAAATATCTTTCAACTGTCCTACCACTCTTATTCGTTGCATACAGTATCTTCATTGTGCATACTCCACAGTCCTTCATCCTGGTTTCATAGTCCATGTTTTGTCAGCGTACATCAAAGATCCTTTTTATATTAAAAGTTTTTTAATTAAAGACAGAATAAATGTTGTAAAATAAATCAATATGTAGATAAATTCGAAATAGGGGGTATCTAATATGAAGGCAAGTGAAATCATGACACATGAGGTATTGTCTGTAAGTGAAGATACTTCGGTTATGGACGCGGTTAAAATTATGGATAAAAATAAGATAGGCGCACTTATTGTGCAGACTCCAAGACCTACGTTTGGAATTTTTACACAACGTGATTTACTGAGCAGGGTCGTGGCCCGAAGAAAAAGCGTCAAGAATACCAAGATAAGAGATGTTATGACAGAAACTATTAAATGCGCGCAGGTAAATGACAACATTGATGATATTACTCGTTTAATGTACGAAGAAGATGTGAGGTATCTTCCAGTTATGGATGGCAGGAAGCTTGTAGGGATTATATCCAATGATGACTTGTTTAAAGTGGTGTTTAGGTCGTCTGAGGGCTACAAGGAAGAAGTTTTATAGATATTAAGGATTATCTTATTTTTGAAATCATATGAATATGATATATAAATAGAATTTGTAATCTTTAAAGGATGGATTTAAATGGAGAATTTTGTAAAGTCACATGGACTGGGAAACGATTATATCATTGTTGACCCTGAACAAATATCTTTTGAATTCACAAAAGAAGTGATACAGCTTATTTGCAACAGAAACTATGGAGTAGGATCCGACGGCATACTGCTTTTGACCTCTTCGGATACAGCCGATTTTGGGCTCAGGATATTAAACCCCGACGGCAGTGAAGCAGAAAAAAGCGGTAATGGCATTAGAATATTCTCTAAATTTTTATTTGATTATGGATATACAAGCAAGACAACCTTCTCTATTGAAACTCTGGGTGGATTGGTAAAAGCAGATTTGGAAGTAACAGACAGTAAAGTAAATCTTATAACTGTAGATATGGGAAAAGCATCTTTTGATAGTGAGGATATTCCGGTAGTTGGTAAAAAAAGAGAGGTAGTAAAAGAAGAAATAAGGGTAAATGGTGATATTCTGGAATTTACTGCAGTCACAGTAGGAAATCCCCACTGCGTTATATTTTTTGATAAACTCGATGATAATCTAATCCACAAACTAGGCCCCATGCTTGAAAACCATGAACTCTTTCCAAATAGAACTAATGTTCAGTTTGCCCAGGTTGTCTCGGCATCTGAAGTTAAGGCTCTTATATGGGAAAGGGGTGCGGGATATACTCTTGCATCAGGTAGCAGCTCTTGTGCTATTGCAAGCGCCTCGGTAAAAAATGGATTAACAGACAAAAAACTTTCAGTAATTATGCCCGGAGGTATACTCAGTATCGAAGTTAATGACGACTGGACTCTAAGAATGAAAGGCCCGGCTGAGCAGGTTTTTGAGGGCACATTTAGCCAGGAGACAATAAAAAGAATACAAACATCAAGTTATCCCAAATATTAAAGAACTTTCATAATTAATCATGCAAAAAAAACTATTATCAGCTCAAACTATATTACCAATAAGTTCAAAACCTATATACAACTCCTCTGTATATATCGAAAACGGAAAGATTTTAGAAATCGGCCCAACAGATTCATTAGTGTCCAAATATAAAGACGTAAGACATACAGACCTTGGAAAGGGAATTCTTCTTCCAGGCTTTATAAACGCCCATACCCATTTAGAACTGGGATGGATAACAGAACATATTGGCGGTTTCAGTAATTTTACTGAATGGATTAAACAGATAATTTCTGCAAAGAAAAATCATGCTCCATCTGATAGACAGATTCGCAACTCTGTTAATAATGGAATAAGACGTCTTATTAAATCAGGCACTACTACAGTTGCTGAGATATCTTCTTTTGAGGGAGCCGACAAACAACCACTGAAAAATTGCTTCTTAAGAACAATAATTTTCAAAGAAGTCTTTGATAGAGACATAGATCAAATTGCTGATATTGAACTTGAGAAATCTGTACTCTATGAAGAAAGACTTTTTCCTCATGCCCCATACTCCTGCTCTCCTGAGACTATATCTGAAGTACACAAACACAGTTTAAAACATGGCAACAGCTATGGAATCCACTTAGCCGAAAGCCAGCAGGAATCTCTTTTTATAAATAATAAAAAAAATCATTTTGAAAGTTCGATATATCCGCTTCTGGGCAAAGAGAACTTCCCCAGAAAACAAGCCAATACATCTCTTGATTACATGACTAAAAATAATTTTTTTGAAGGGGTTAAAACAACAGCAATTCATATGGTTCATGTATTGGAACAGGAGCTGCAGATTATAAAAGAAAATGATATTGGAGTAGTTATCTGTCCAAGAAGCAATAAATTTTTAAATGTCGGCCTTCCACCGGTAAAACTATATAAAGAGCTTGACCGAATCGGGCTTGGCACCGATGGTCTTTCAAGTAACCTCAATCTGGATATGTTTGAAGAATTAAGCTTTTTATACCTTACGTACTGCGATGTTATTGGGCCAGAGATGGCCAAATTTGCAATATATGCAGCAACACTGGGCGGGGCAAAAGCTCTATTCATTGAGGATACAGTTGGAAGCATTGAACCAGGCAAGGCTGCTGATCTTATTTTTGTAAGCCCACAAAACTACTATGCTGACCCTTACCTGAGTGTGGTTTCGAGTACACGCAGTGAGCTGCAGATGTCCATGGTAAACGGAGAAATCCTTTTTTCTCCAATTTAGAAAAAAGTTGATAAATAAACTTTTTGTTTACGGAACTCTTCTTCAGGGACAATCCAGAAATCATCTTCTTGCAGACTGGAAACTCATAAATACTCTGGAAACAAAAGGCACTATGTATGATACTGGCCTGGGATATCCTGCTGTAGACTTCACTGACAAAACAAACAACTTGTTTGGAGAGCTATATCTCTATGAAGGAAGAAACATTGAATCAATAATAAGCAGGATTGATGCAGAAGAGGGAACTAAGAGCGATCTTTTTGAAAGAAAAATTATAGAAAGCAGTGGAGAAAAATTCTTCACTTATAAAATGGGAAGCAAGTTAGAGAATTCAAGAAATTCTTTTTCCAATATATCATCAGGAAACTGGAGACATAAATCGATTACTCAAGAGAATATATCAAAATTTGCTATATACTTTGAGCAGGCACAATCAACAAGATACAGAGTGTTTGCGCCTGCAGATGCTAGTTCATTTGTTCATATTAAAGGTGATAAACCCATTCTCGTGGTATCCTCCCACGCTACAGCTCACATGCGGGAGGGCAAGTTAAAATCTCAGGAATATTATACCGGAGCAATTGGCGTGATACTCAATTCCATCTCAGGTGTTCACTCTTTATATACAACATACGCATCTGAATTTGACTCCAATTACTGTGAGTCAACCCGACTAAAAGATTACATAAACGAAGTCGTTAAAAAATATCATATCAAATTTGTTCTGGATATTCATGGAACCGGTTCTTATAGGAGATTTGATATTTATCCGGGCATAGGAAAAACCGGTGAATTTTTAAATGGAAACAATACATTGCTGGATAGTCTGGAAAATATATTAAAATACAATAATTTGAGACAAGGTGGATCTGATGTATTCCCTGCATACAGGCAGCATACAGTTTCAAGATTTGCAAACACTAATCTTGCCATTTCATCCATGCAGATTGAGATAAACTACAAGTTGAGAGACCCGGAAAATGACAGCAATAGTTTTGAGAAATTGATAAGCGTTCTTGCAGAATATATCGAAAGTGTTGGCAAGTTAGTCTAAAGTGATAATATTCTATTTATAAAATTAACATTGTTTCAAACAAAGGGAGCAAGTGATGAATAGATTTAGATTATGTTTATGTATTCTTGCAATTTTTATATCCGGTGTTTTTACATCTTGTGACAAACTGGATCAGAACAAACCCGAAGATGTGCTAAAGCAGTTCCTGGCTGCTGACCTAGTTGGTGATCACAAAAAAGCCTATTCCTTTTTATCGTTGGCAAACAAGAAGAACAAATCACTGGAACAGTACGTAAGCGAAAAAAGCAAACACTCGAACTCAGAGCTTGCAGATCTATTCATTGAAAACACTACTCATTTAATAGAGAACGTGGAAATAGACGGTGATAATGCAAAAATCAGTGTTGATACTACAACAGTCAACCTGGAATTCATTACAAGGGAAATCGCAAATGCCGGCTTTAAAGCAGCCACTACAGGCAAAACATTTAGTGACATACAAAAAGATATAGCCGAAAAATATAAAACGCACAAACTACCGCTACACAACTACAAATCCAATCATACTCTTATTAAAGAGAAAGATGGTTGGAAAGTGATCTTGAATTTTTAGGATAATACTACAACTACCTACCGGCAAAGGCATTCCAGGATTATTTGATAATAAAATTCCGTTGAGAATTGCAAGCAAATTTGTTACAATCGTTACGCGATTTAACTGGCAAACTATATTCGTACAATAAATTTATATAAGTTGTATCTTAATAGATTTTTATCAGTTTAAACAAATCAGCAATTTATCTGAATAGGAGGATGTAGATGATTAAGAAATATTGGAATAGCTTTACTGTGTTCACTCTCTTACTGCTTATAATTACAAGTGGATTTTCATTACAAGCCAAAGAACAGATAGCACAAATACCGGCATTTCTGCCCAATAAATCAGATGTGCCCACAACAAAGCCCATGCCCATAGACGGCGTGTGGCTGGTATCACCTCTTGGGAAAAAAATAAGGGTTCAAGAAGGAAGGGCATATGCTCTGGAATCCTGGGTACACATGTTTGTGCTAAAGATCGAGCCCGGCATGGTAACTACAAAAGATATAAAGCCAGTAGCTGCCAGCAAATATGAGGGTTATGACCTTCCCGTTGGGGGGCCTTCAAAATGGGAGGTTGTAGACGGGGGAGATATCCAAGCAAATGTTAAAGGACCTTTAGGCCCTGCAAATTTTAAACTTATTCCAATTACACTTGATAACAAGGATTGGTATATATCGGAGATGAGTAAGGCAGGACTAGATCTGCCCGATGATTATGATACATCTCCTCCGGGATATGACCCAGCCCCACCGGGTTACGATCCTGCTCCACCCGGATATGACCCAGACCCACCAGGGTATGATCCTGGACCGCCGGGCGACGACCCAATTGTTGATCCTATACTTCCCGGGCCTCCGGTAGATAAACCTGGTATACAGCCTATACCCAAACCAAAGCCTCTTCCTAAACCAAAACCAATCGTTATACCGGGAGACATTACACCGGACTGCGGTGGTGATGGACAGAAAATATGTACGACTAAACCTGCATATAAAGTAGGAAAAGCAGCAAAACTTGGCTGCCCGGGAAAAAATCTGCATTTTTCACCAAGAAACGGCGGAGAGTGCTGGTCGTGTCCTAAGGATTATAAAAGAACGGCCAATTTCATAACTTCTAAAAAAGCATGTACAAAGAAGCTTTTTAAGGGGCCTTATTCCAAAGCTACGTTTGTAAGATCAGTTTGGGGTTGCCCGGCTGGACAGTTTCATATCGCCAAAGACGGCGGTACATGTATGGTATGTCCCAAAGGATATAAACGTATTCACGCGGCAGGGGCAGATACTCTTGTATGTAAGGTTGAAAAAAAGTATAAATGCGACGGGCCGCTTGTTGCAGCAAATCTTCCACCCGAAAAGAACCCCTTTGCAAATATATTCGGCTTTTCAAGAACCAAGGTATGCGGCCAGAAGTTTGATATTGCAAAAGAAGCTGCAAAAGACTCAGTAGATGCAGCTAAGGTTGCATATCATATGAACCGCCTTAAAGAAGATGTTTTAAAACGTGGCCAGGGCGCATTCGCAGTATATCATGCACTTAAAGACAAGAACTGGAATTCTGCCTGGCAGCATCTTCAGGGTCTGGACAGTTATCAGGATCTGCTTCAGGCAGCCAGAGAAGCAGAATAGAGATCGATTACAGTGGGTCTAGGCGGTGATGTACAGCTTATTTTAGGTGCAAACACAGAATTTGGAATAGCAATTGATGTTTATAATCCCGCTAATTTCAAGGGATATAACAGTACAGGTTTTTCAAAAGGTATAGCCGCAGGCGCAGATCTTGGCGTGGCAGTAGGGCTTTGGCGCGGTGATTTAGACTCTCTTCCCGGCCCTTCACAGGGTATAGCAACATCTGTTGGAGCTACTTATAGCGGCGGTGCTGGCGTATGGTACAGTTACTACACTCCTGACACTATTGGCCAGCAGTACCTTGGGCTCACCATAACCGGCGGTGGAGGTATTGGTTTTGAAGTCGGTGAGTACAACGAGGTCTATACGATATTTAAAGATTAACAACAGTTTTAATAATTAACAACCAGGCCAGGCCATAATATATTTTTATGGTCTGGCCTAGTTTCTGGCAAGTTCCAAAAGTACGCTGTAGATTTTACTGTACCTCACTTTTTGATCTTCATATAGATCACGGAAAAACATTACAGCTCCTGTAGCAAACAAAATGGAGGATAGCTTAAACTCAATCAAGAATTCTTTATCAAAAGCAATTCCTACTAGCACAATAATTACTACCAATGAACTAACTATAGGAAACCAGTTTAGTAAACCGATTATTTCGAGATTGCCTTCCTTATACTTAATTAATCCGTGTATTACGGGTGTAATACTTGATAATCGAAAACTTTGATACTCTTCTCTAAAGGCGATCTCCTCGTGTGACAATTGATGAAATACCATTGCATGAGAAGATTCCTTGTTAAAATTCATGCTCAATGTTTCGGAAGATAGATTGGGTGAATAAGCAAGTGGGATAGATCTTTTAAATAACGCTATTCCTTTTGTGAAATAAAATCTATTCCAGCCACTGCTTAAGTGAAGCTCCAAGAACAAAGTGATAAATATAATTATTATATGTGGTACTATTAAATAGAAGCCTGTAGTTAACATTTGAAAAAGTATAACATACCTGCCCCTATGTTAGAATCACCCCTCAAGAATATCGAGCTTAACATCTTTGGTAACAATTCCCTTCTCTCTTGCCTTTGAAAAAAGAAGTTCGAGTGCTTGCCTGCCTTTGTCTCCCATGTCTACTGTAAGATCGTTTACATACATGAGCACAAATTCTTCTCCTACAGATAGCTCCATTCCTCTTCCGTATTCCATTGCATACTCAAGCGCCTCGTCTTTATGCTCCAGGCCGTAGACGATGCTGTCCTTATGAAGCCTGAGAATCTCTTTGGCTAGAGGCTCGTCTATATCTCTGCTAATAGTGTTTACTCCAAGAGGCATTGGAAGTGATGTATCTTTTTCCCAGAGAATTCCAAGATCAAAAAGCATAACCAGATCAAAATCCTTGTATGTGAGCTGACCCTCATGTATTACAAGCGCAGCGTCAGTTTCTCCGTTTACAACCGCATCCATCACCTTATCAAAAGGCATTTCCACAGGGATAAATCCCTCTGCATATATATTAAGTAAAAGAAATGCTGTAGTAAGCTTTCCCGGGACGGCGATTGTCTTTCCTTGTAGGCTGTCTAATTTTTCCTTTGCAACTACTATAGGCCCATACCCCTCGCCCATGCTTGCTCCGCATGAGAGTATGCGGTAGTTGTCCTGCACATGCGTGTAGGCATGAACCGACATTGCTGTTACCTCTAACTCCTTGTTCAGTGCCCTCTGGTTAAGCGACTGAATATCTTCAATCACATGCTCAAAATCTACGTCCGGTGAATCTACTTTTCCTTTTGCCATTGCATAAAACATAAATGCGTCGTCTGCGTCGGGGCTGTGTCCTAGTCTCATCTTTAGCTTGCTCAATGGTACAATCTCCTTTTTGTCTAATTATGTTTATATGTTTAAGCTTTCAAAAAGCTTAGAATTTTTAGTGATTTGTATATCTATATCATATTCCTGCAAATATTCACCAAACAATTTCATACCCTCAATCTCTTTTTTGCCAAGGTCAAATCTTATGCTTTTGGTTAAATAGTTAAAACAAACCTGCGGCTCAAGTCCAAGCTTCGGCGCCTGGTCTTTTATTATTTCCTCTATGTATTTTTGCCCGCTTGCTTTTGATTCTAAAATACTTTTGCTAACACTACTAATCTTTTCTTGATTATCTTTATGATAGGCAAATACAGCATACACAAAAGGAAGACCTGTGTGTTCGGTCCAAAGCTGCCCCAGGTCATAAACCGTAAACCCCTGCTGCGGGTAAAATTTTGCATGAAGCCCCGCATTTCCTATTAGCATCCCCGAGTCTACATCTGCAAGGAATCCCTCGTCTATGTCTCTGTAATGGTACTGAGGGCAAATATTATAAAATTTCTCCAGTATAATTTTTATAAGAGCTGAAGAGCTTCTAGATCTTTTATCAAGCGCAACCGATCCAATTTCATCCAAACTCTTTTTTGACAGCAGCACTACGCTTTCCACCGGGCCCAGAGATGAAATTGAAATTCCGGGAAATATCATAAGCTCGGGATTTTTAAAAAGCTCGGCCACGGGCATAAGCGCTATATCCACTTCCCTGCTCTTAAGCTTGCAAGAAAGCTCCGATGGAATAAAGTAAGAGACTTCAATATTGTGCTCAATCAGATTTTGTTCCAGAGGATATATAAGCGGTTTGGAGTTTAGGAAAGGAACCGTGCCAAGAGTTACTTTTTTCATAGTCATATTTTACTTAGAAAATTCCACACTCCATCTTTTTGGAAGAAACAGTTTTTCATAGAGTGATATTGCAAAAGAATCTGTCATGCCTGCTATAAAATCGCATACTATCTGGTTGTGATCTTTATCATACACATATTTCTTCTCTTTTAGCTCCCAGAGTTTTTCTGGATTGGCACAAAAATATTCGTAGAGCTCCCTTATTATTTTGCCGGCTTTTACAAAATTGTTTTTAACCGTTTCATTCATATATACATTTTCAAATAAATAACTTCTCAAATTTACGATAGCATCTTCTACTTCTTCACCTATGTGCACATTACCGTCTGAATGATTCTGTGTCTGAGTAATAATATCGGTAACCATGGAATTAACCCTTTTGGAAATTGTTCTGCCAAGCACCTTTAGAGCCTGATTTGGAACATCACCAAGCTTAATAATTCCCGACCTCAGCGCATCATCGAGGTCGTGATTGGCATAAGCCACAAGATCAGATACCCTTACAACCTGCCCCTCCATGGTTTCCGGCCTGTACTTTGGATTATCTATCGAACCCATGCCCTTTGAATGCTTTGCAATGCCGTCTCTTACTTCATAGGACAAATTAAGCCCCTTGCCGTCCTTTTCCAGAACATCTACCACACGAAGGCTGTGTATTACATGCTTAAAACCTCCGGGGTGAATCTCATTTAGCACCTGCTCACCGGCATGACCAAACGGCGTGTGCCCAAGGTCATGACCAAGAGCGATTGCCTCGGTAAGGTCTTCATTCAATCTGAGCGACCTGGCAATGGTTCTTGCAATCTGGGATACTTCAATCACATGTGTTAGTCTTGTTCTGTAATGATCACTTGTTGGCGCCAAAAAGACCTGAGTCTTGTGCTTAAGACGCCTGAATGATTTTGAATGAATGATCCTGTCCCGGTCTCTTTGAAAACAGGTACGTATATTGCAGGGCTTTTCAGCCTTCTGCCTGCCTTTAGACTCATCACTCAGGGTTGCATGAGAAGACAGCGTCTGCCTTTCTATTTCTTCGGTTCTTTTTCTTATATTCAATTTAGTTTACGTTTCTTACTACTACTCCGTCTGAGGCCATGAAATCTTTTGCCTCGGATATTTTGTATTCGCCATAATGAAAGATTGAAGCCACAAGCACGGCATCGGCCTTTCCTTTTTTTACCCCGTCACAAAGGTGCTGAAGGTTGCCGGCTCCGCCCGATGCTATTATGGGAATAATAAGGTTCTCAGAGATCGTTTTTGTAAGCTCCAGATCATACCCCTCTTTCGTGCCGTCCTTGTCCATGCTTGTAAGAAGAATTTCACCAGCACCATAATCTTCCATCTTTTTAGCCCACTCTATGGCATCAATTCCCGTGGGGTTTCTGCCTCCATGCGTATAGACTTCCCAGCTGCCCTGCCCGTTTGATCTCGCATCAATAGCCACGACAATGCACTGACTTCCAAATTTTTCGGCAGCCTGTCTTACAAATTCGGGGTCCTTAACGGCAGCTGTATTTATTGCCACCTTATCTGCACCCGCTAGGAGCAAATTTCTTACATCGTCAAGAGTCCTTACTCCACCTCCCACTGTAAGAGGCACAAACACCTCGCTTGCCGTCTGCCTTACTACATCAATCATGATATTCCTTCCCTCATGAGATGCTGTAATATCAAGGAAAGTAATCTCGTCTGCGCCTTCCTTGGAATACTGTTTGGCTATCTCCACAGGATCTCCTGCATCACGCAGGTTTACAAAATTTACACCCTTTACGACCCTTCCGTCTTTTACATCGAGGCAAGGAATAATTCTTTTAGAGAGCATTATCTATGATACCTCCGGATAGCTTTTTGGAGGTCGATTGTGCCCTGGTATATGGATTTTCCCAGTATGGCTCCATATAAGTTATTCGATTTTAAGTTGCTTAGATTTTTTAGATCAGTATCTGTAGATATCCCACCCGAAGCTATCACCGGTACCGGGGAGGAATCTAAAAATTCCTTTACTGAATCTGTATCTATACCCTCAAGAGTGCCGTCTCTGTCTACATTGGTATTAATAATCATTGAAACACCGATATTTTCCAGGTTTTTTAACACCTGCTCCGTTGAGTCCTCTATGGTCTCCTTCCACCCCTTAATTGCAATCTTGCCGCCCTTTGTATCAAGCCCAACAGCAATGCGGCCGGGATATTTATTGCAGGCATGCTTTAGAAGCTCAGGGTCTTTGAAAGCAGCAGTGCCTAATATAATTCTCGTAATTCCTGATTTTATGTAATCGTCTATGGTCGATAGTTCTCTAATTCCGCCACCCAGCTGAACATCGCAATCAATCGCGTTTACTATATCTTTAATTACTTCTCTGTTCTTGGGTGATCCTGTAAAAGCGCCGTCGAGGTCAACAAGGTGAAGAGTTTGCGCTCCGCAGGACTCCCATTTTTTTGCCTGATCAACGGGGCTGTATGAGAATATTGTTTCTGAGCCTTCTTCTCCTTTTAAAAGCCTTACACAGTTTCCATCTTTAAGGTCTATCGCCGGTATTATTTGCATTTGCTTCAAGTAGTTCCTTTATCTTATTTGCCGTAATGATTATTCCTTCTTCTGTAAGCTCCCAGACAGTTACCCACTTACCCTTTCGTTTGAAAAACTTACCAACCTCTGCAATATTTTCAAAAAGTGGACTCTGTTGTTCAGTATAGAAATACTGCCAGAGTAATGCACCAGTCTTTGCATCATACAGTCTTGTTAAAAATGAAACAGCCGCCGGTGATTCAACTCCAAGGTCGCCGCCTACCCTTTGTTTATAATGACTTACAAAACCTGTGAGTATATAATCCGCTCCGCTCTGAGCAGAAAACTCTGCAAAACTATTATCATAAGATTCGGTATTTCTCAAAATCTCATAGCTTTTGTTTAAATCAATAACCAGAGTGGAATGAAGCGAATTAAATAATGACTCATGCATACTGTGATTAAATCTCTGCAAGTATCCCTCAGGGACTTGAAGCGCCTCATTATCTTTTTCAAGGCCAAAAGGCAGTATGGCAATGGTTTTATTCTTTGCGTCTATACCCGCTGTATCTACCCCTACAGGAGCAGGAACACACGAATATATAAATGTAATAAGTAAGCAGACAGTGCAATATTTTATAATCATAATACATAATATACTCGATTAACCTGTCTATTCTATTGAGCATATAAATTTTTATTAATTTAATTTATTGATATAATAGAAATCCATGAATTACTGGCTAGTAAAATCAGAACCTTTTAAGTACTCATGGGACGATTTTATAAAAGACGGTTCTACTTACTGGGACGGCGTGCGTAATTATCAGGCAAGAAACAACCTTAAGGCAATGAAGATTAAGGACAGGGTTTTGTATTATCACAGCAATGAAGGACTTGAAGTCGTAGGAGTAGCAGAGGTTATAAAGGAATTCTATCAGGACCCTACGACTGATGACGACAGGTGGGTGGTGGTTGATCTAAAACCTGCCGGTGCACTCAGCAGTCCCGTTACATTAAAACAAATCAAGGCTGAGCCGTCATTAAAAGACATTGCTCTTATAAAAAACAGCAGGCTATCCGTAATGCCTGTTACAAAGAAAGAGTTTGATAAGATTTTGAAGATGTCTCAAAGCTGATAAAACTATTTAGAAGACAAGCTTGAAGACTTTTTGTCTTTTTCAATACTTTTCCTTATATCGGAAAATGCCTTCTTAGCTGTTTTTACTCTACCTTCTTTTATACTCTTAGAACTCATAGCAAGGATTTTTAAAAGAGCAATGCTGTCCAGCACCTCTTTGTGATCTTTTATATTTTGCAATATAACCTCCTTGTGTGAATTTAGAACTATTACTACTATAAACCAATTCACACATTAAACCTTATTTCCAGTATTGTATTCTCAGGAACAGGAAAATCTTTATCAACCAGGTTTGTAAGTCCTTTGGAGCTTGCATCTGCAAAGCTGTGGGCGGCCATGAGGTCGTCAAAAGAAATAAGCTCTGCCTTTATGAATCCTCTTGCAAGATCGGAATGTATCCTCCCTGCACAGGTTACGGCATCGGTGCCCTTTTCAACTATCCATGCGTGCACTTCCTGTTTTCCTGCGGTATAGAAAAACATCATCCCTGCTTTATCCAGCATCCGTTTGCAGACTGTATTTGCATCAATATTTGAATCTTCCAGAACCAGAACAGGCTTGAAACTAAGCGGGCTTATAGTAGTAAGGATTGATCTTTCTTCATCTGTAATTTCGAGGTCACATACAGGCTGTTCGTTCTCAAGCAGTTCAAGACATCTCTTTAGTACAGCCTTTTCCTCTTCGGATTCCGCCCTTTCTATGCGGTTTTCAAGCTTTTCTATATCCAGAATAAGTAGATCCAGAATGCTGTCTTTTGTAATAGCAATAGCATCAGCTGCCTGATAATCATCGTGCATGAGCTCAAAATAGTACGGAGCCTGCTTTGCCGGCTCAAACTTATCACAAAGCCCCTTAAACACTGGGTCTTCATACTTTATTTTGCCTTCTTCGAGATCGAGTCCTGAAATTGCTATTTTCATATCTTATTCCACCTTCTGCATACAATCAGTTATTTGTTATTATATACAATAAATCTAATTGCATTTATTGTTTGCTAATGTTTAGAAAGATTTATTTATATATAAATTTTAAAACAATACAAGCCTAGAGCTTTGCATATAAATCATTAAATTAAAATAATGACAATTAAAAAAAATTTCAGTATTGCGCTTTTTCTAGTATTCTTTGTTCTTGTTTCTTGTCTTGGTTATTTATGGTTTAGGAGTTTTTTTATGTCTAAGCATCAGTTTTTTAATATAAGAAAAAATGACGGCGTACTTGTGATAGCGCACAGGGGAGGCCCTGGGCTAAGACCTGAAAACACCATTACTGCTTTCAAAAATGCGCAGCAGCTTGGAGCAGATGTAATCGAGCTTGATATTCATAGTTCAAAAGACGGCGAGATAGTAATCATGCATGACGACACTATCGACCGCACCACTAACGGATCCGGCAATGTTAATAATTATACACTTTCTGAACTAAAAGAATTTGATGCAGGCTACAATTGGACCGATGACGATGGGAAGACTTTTCCTTTCAGGGGAAAGGGAATACGTATACCTACACTCTCGGAGGTTATTTCCGAAATCAAAGACTCAGCGATAATAATAGAGATCAAGCAGTCAGAACCTTCATTGATAAAACCTCTAAGCGAATTGATCATTAAACACGGTATACAAAACAGGGCAATAGTAGCATCATTCAGCAATAAGGCTCTTCTCGATTTTCGCAGCATCATGCCCAAGGTAGCCACATCAACCACAAAATCAGAGGCCGTCAAGTTCTTTTTTTTAAACCAGTTTTACCTTGCCGGCTTTTATAATCCAAGCCCGGCAGTTGCCCTTCAGGTGCCAGAACACTACAAGGGTAAAAAGGTTATCACCGAGAGGTTTGTAAGTACCGCTAAAAAGCAGAATCTTGAAGTCCACGCCTGGACGATAAATGAACCTGAGGACATGAAACGTCTGATAGATTTGGGTGTTGAAGGAATAGTAACAGACTACCCCGACAGACTGCTCAAGCTTCTTGGCAGAATCTAAATCTGTTACACTTGCTGTAATGAAACCCAAAGAGATAAGTGAATTCAGTGATACTGCTCTAAGCATCCTGTGGGATGACGGTCATGAGAGCATCTATCTGTATGAAGACCTGAGGAAGTACTGCCCGTGCGCAAGCTGCAATGAGCTTAGAAAGGCAAGTCAGAAAACATCGTCATTCAAACGCAGTATTCCCGTAAATGTAAGTACGCCCGATATAAGACCAATTAACGCTGAACACATAGGCAAGTATGCGATAAGGTTTTACTGGAGCGACCGGCACTCAACCGGTATTTACACATTCGATTTCTTAAGAGAGCTTTGTAGTTGTGAGCGGTGCAACTAGACCAGGATCAGGCTTTTTTGGCTGTTTGGCCATTTAGTCAAATAATACAATTTTTTCTTAAACGAACCTATTTATATGCAGTTTCATAGTCTATATAATTATAGAAAGAACAAAATTAAATAAATAAAAGGAGGCTATAGATGAGTATTAAACTCACAAGCCCTGCTTTTGAAAACGGCAGCATGATCCCGGTCAGGTACACCTGCGACGGCAATGATATCTCACCCCGGTTAAACTGGGAAAACATCCCGGACGGCACAGAGTCAATAGCGATAATAATGGATGATCCTGATGCTCCGCGCGGAACCTGGGTACACTGGGTTATCTATAATTTAAGTCCCGATGCAGATGAACTGCCTGAAAACATAGCCACAGAAGAAACCGTACAAGACGGCGCCATTCAGGGCAAAAACAGCTGGGGAACCATAGGATACGGAGGTCCCTGCCCTCCTGGCGGAGTGCACAGGTATTTCTTTAAAATCTATGCGCTGGACTCTGGGCCCCCTGCACATCCGGGAGCCACCAAGGAACAGCTCCTGGAATCGATGAGTGGCCATATACTGGATGAAGGTCAGCTTATGGGCAAATATGAGAGGGCCTAGAGACCGGAAACAAATAACCACTAAAACTCCCAATCATACCGCCATCCAAACGTCACTAACCAGTCGGTCTCTAGCTGCGGGCCGTCAAGCCACTGATACACTGGCAGACCAAACTCTACTGCCAGACTCTGGCCTTTTATTAATTGAGGCCCTTTGGGTATCAGGAAATTCAGACTAAATAAGAGATCAAGCCTGTTGCCCGCCCTCCTGTCAGGATCAGCTGTTGGCACAACCGCCGGATTTAGCCTCGGATCGGCCCCGTTAATATTTCCCCAGATTTTCCAGTTTAGCCTTGTAGCTGTGCTGATCCAGTTATTAATGTTTCTGGATCCCCATACAGTTGAACTCAAAACATTACCCAGAGTATAATCTTCATCATTTTCTCCAAGCCTTATCACTCCCAGTACCTGAGCTCCCCATGACCACATATGGTGTTGCCCAAGGTATGCGAGTCCCGGCATTAGATCAAACGTCCCCGAGCCAAGCTGCATTGGATAAGGAAGCGGCTGGTTCGGCCCTGTGGGAAGGTCATCACGTTCATCCGTATCTCCCGTTGGAAAGCTAATGCCCGCATTTATGTGAAATTGATGACCGTTATTTTCAAATATTTTATAAAGGGCGCTAAGTTTAATGTCTCCTATCCCGTCGGTCTTAGTACTGAAACTTCCACCCATTCGCGTTACATGGTTCATTGATTTACTGGCATAGGGGATCATGCCCATAACTGTAAGATTATCGGTAGGGGCATACATGAGGCCAAACATGTGCATCCATACGTCCATATCCGTTGGAGTAACCATAAAGTCCTGCAGCACATCCGCTGTGCTTAGATCATTTGTACCGCTTCTGTTCCCGTCCATACTCATATACATCATCCTGTATGACATCATCCATCCACCCTTGTGATGAGTGTGTCCGCCCATTACGCCAACGGGTGGGTATTCATCTGGCCGCAGTGAATGATGATGTGTGGAGCTGTTGGCTGAATCCATATGATCACTTTCGTGAGACGAATGGTGCTGGGCAAAGCCGTGGGATTGTATAACCAAAAAGCATATCAAAATGAATACGCAAGTTCTCGCTCTCATAATAAACATGGCTCCTCTCTTATAAATATGTTTCCGAAATGGAAAAAACTTTGCAGATTATAACAAACTAAATCGATATTAGAATTTTTATCTGCTTTTTCATTTCTTAGGAGAGCTTTGCAATGGTGGGGATAGGGTATGAAGAGTTAGACCCAAAAACCCATTGGTTTAGTGTATAGCCCCGGTGGTTTTGGGGTTATGGGTTTTATGGATTATCTCATACTCACCCCGGCGTATTTTATTTATCCTTCCGCTCTGGGCAAGATCGGAAATTGCCCTTGTAATCGTATTCCTTGAAAAGCCCTGCTTGCTGCACTCGCACTGAAGGTCAGAGGTTGTCCATACGGGTTTTTCTCCATCCAGCCCCAGTATAAACTCCTGTACCCTGAATTTCTCAAAGCCCGACAGAGTTTCAGCAGGCGGCACAAAAGGCTCAAAGCAGTCATCGCCGCTCTTTTTTATAAATAGCGTCATGTAGTCACCGTTTATACGGTTCTTGTCTACCTTTAGCTTAAGGGAATCATTATCCATAGCCTCCATGTTCACCACCACATCCACGGCAGCCCCTATGGCGCTTGCCCCCCTGCCGCTGTAAACGCCCTTCTTGTCCGACTTGCATGTATGATGCACAAGCACCACAGCTGCCCCCGCATCTGTCACAAGCCTTCTTATAAGGAGCATCATGCGGTTTGCCTCGGCGTTGTCGTTTTCGCTCTCAAGATTGAATATGCGGCTCTGCGTATCAAACACTATCAGATCATAGCCGCTTGTTTTACAGAGGGAGAGAAGCTCTGAAAACTGAGAATGCAAGTCTAGAGAATCGAGAAAATAGAGCCTTGCAGGAATTTTACCGTCACAGATGCTTGTAAGCTTAAGCGCCCTTTTCCATGCCGGGGTTTCAACGTCTATGTAGAGCACCTTGAGGCTCTTTGAAAACGATATGCCCAGAAACTCCCCTCCCTCTGCACCCGTTGCGCACAGGTTATAGGCAAAGGTGGTCTTTCCCACCCCGGGCTCAGAGTTTATCTGTGTAATGCACTGCGGGTAGATCACCTCGCCCCAGAGTGTTTGCACCGAATCTTTTTGTACCGTAATGTCTGAGCCGCACACGGGCCTGAGGCCCGAGCGCACCGGCATTGACCACTCAATCTCTGCTACAAGCCCCCATGCCTCGGGTACGCTGAGTGTCCCCTGCTCCACTTCCTTTGAAAGACCGGCAAATGTATCAACAAACTCGCGCCTGCGCGACGCCTCCTTTACCTTGTTTACATAGAATGCAAAGTTTGCTGAAGCAGGCGTTGTTTCTGTTAGGTAAATAAGCCTCTGCGGCCCGCCTATTGTGCTTTCTGACTTTTGTTCCCTTGCCCTTTCAAGCACCGTCATAAGATCGATGGGCACCGCATTTTCGTGCATGTCCTTTAGCACCTCATACAGCCTTTTATTGCCTGTCCTGTAGAAGTCTTCCGGCGTTAAAACCGCACTTACTTCGTCCATTATCTTAGGGTCAATCAATATCGACCCCAGCACTGCATTTTCGAACTGTTCGTTCGTATCCCTTGGTATACTCATTTTTCCTCCCGGTTTAATATCATTTTGAACCTGTATATCATCAGTCACACACTGCGCATCTGGGATTTCCCATGGGAAATTCGCACACAGGCGGTGCTGGTATGGTCTTTTTCTTAGGCGGGGGCATGGTGGGTTTACGCTTTGCTGTTATTGTGTTTTTAAGGGTTTTTTCTCTTTGGGCAAGCCCGCCCTGATTGCTTTCTATTCGCACAAGGTTTGCGACTGCAAGCCTTAAGTTTACAAACGGGTAGTCCTTGCCGCCCTTTTGCATGCCCTGCACTGCCAGAATTTGAGCAGGGGTATAGAAATCCCATACTTTATCCATCTGTTGTTACCTCCCGGTAAAAGTGGTTTGGACACAGCTCTCCCATTTTGGTTTTTTGGGAAAGTGTGTTAAAAGTAGTGACCTAACGCATTGAGCTTAGTCGAAATGCGTATATGTCATATGAATTCAATGCACATCACACTTCGACAGGCTCAGTGTGTTTGGTGAAAATCAGCAAAAAAAAAGCGCTGAAAACTTAATGCTCCACTCCACCCCGTCATTGCTGTAGATGTCACGTAATTCGAGGACAGTTTTTTAGGAACTCTACTGGTGGTACTCCCCCCAGAGACTGGTGAGGTCTTTGGTGATTGTAATACACCAGGTACTCAAGCAGTTCCTGTTTTAATTCCTCTTCTG
>JBFFSH010000030.1:0-28352 GCA_041572575.1 Thermodesulfobacteriota bacterium | reverse complement strand
TACATGCCGGCACTTCCAATACAAACATTTGTATTAGCTTGCTTATCTTACTATTTGATAGTTTTGTATTCTTAAGTAACTTCTTTTGCATAGTTTCAGCTTAGTATACTTTGCTGTCCTATGCGAGCTCCTAAATTTATTACTTAAATATCCTAATCTGGAGGCATTATGGCTATCATTGGTATTGATCTTGGAACTTCCAATTCAGCAGCAGCGGTACTT
The DNA here is from genome assembly GCA_041572575.1 of Thermodesulfobacteriota bacterium. Classification (GTDB taxonomy): domain Bacteria; phylum Desulfobacterota_D; class UBA1144; order Nemesobacterales; family N074bin48; genus N074bin48. The sequence goes on along the minus strand of JBFFSH010000030.1, from coordinate 28,130 downwards.
AGAGGCGGAAGACCCGTTATAATACCCGGCTCAGAAGGTATAAGCTTGGGAGGTAAAGCGTTTCCCAGCTATGTTGCACTGACTGCCGAGGGAGATATTATTGTAGGTGAACCTGCAAGAAGGCAGGCAGCCGCAAACCCTGAAGGTACTGCAACCGGCTTTAAGAGGAAAATGGGCAAGCGCGAAAAAATACAATTGAGAGATAAAGAATTTTCTCCCGAGCAGCTTTCTGCATTCTTACTTCAAAAAATAAAACGCGACGCCGAAGCATTTCTAGGAGAATCGGTTGAAAAAGCAGTAGTTACGGTTCCCGCTTATTTTGATGACAATCAAAGAAGTGCTACTAAAGATGCATGTGGTATTGCCGGACTTGAAGTGGCACGTCTTGTAAACGAACCCACTGCAGCATCTCTAGCATATGGGCTGGATAGATTGAATCAGGATTTGAAGATTGTCGTGATTGACCTGGGCGGCGGAACTCTTGATGTCACCATAATGGATTTTGGTAAAGGGGTATTTGAGGTTAAATCCACAAGCGGCGATACTCAACTGGGTGGTACAGATATGGATACAGCTATTTTTGAATATTTCTCAGACAAATTTAAAAACGATACTGGATTTGATATTACTACTGACAAAAAAGCTGCAGCTAGACTGCGTGAAGCAGCGGAGATAGCAAAGATTGAGCTAACATCTACAACGACAACTCATGTCAGCCTGCCTTTTTTGGCCGCTGTAGGTGGAGAACCATGCCACCTGGATCTAGACTTCAACCGTACAGAACTTGAACGATTAATTCGGCCGGTTATTGATAAATGCATAGGACCTGTTGAACAGGCTCTGCATGACGCAAGTATTGCCCCTAAAGATATCGACCGTATTATATTTGTTGGTGGTCCTACCCGTATGCCGTCAATAAGGACTTACTTCGAGGATTTTTTCGGCAGAAAGGCTGAAATGGGAGTCGATCCAATGGAATGTGTAGCAAGCGGTGCTGCAATTCAGGCAGGAGTACTCACAGGAGAAGTTAAAGATATTGTACTTGTAGATGTTACTCCTCTCACACTAGGTGTAGAAACCTTAGGCGGTGTTGCAACTGCATTAATTGCAAGAAATACTCCTATACCGGTTAAACATTCTGAGATTTTTACAACTGCGGCAGATATGCAGACGTCTGTCACGATACACGTATTTCAGGGTGAAAGACCCATGACCATGGACAATACATCTCTGGGTCAGTTCAATCTCGATGGCATACCTCCGGCACCACGTGGAATTCCAAAAATAGAGGTCACTTTTGATATTGATTCAAATGGAATTCTAAATGTAGAAGCAAAGGACATGGCTACCGGCAAATTGCAGTCAATACGAATTACAGATTCCACAAGACTTTCCAAGAATGAAAAAGAGCGTATGGTAAGTGAGGCAGAGAAATATGCCGATGAAGATAAGAAAAAACGCGAAGTAGCTGAAAAATTGAACGAAGCAGACTCAGTCTGCTACCAGGCAGAAAAAATGCTTGCAGAATTTGCAAGCAAATTAACCGAAGAATTACGCAACAAAATTGAATCGGGAAGACACGATACACGAGAAGCAATTTTAAAGAAAGACACAGACCTGGCAGTACAGCGTGCTGAAGATCTGAAAAAGATTCTCCAGGAAGCCGGGTCGACTCTTTACGCCCAATCAACCGAGAGTACTCCGCATCCTAAACCGGATGTAGGAACTCAAGGTGGAGAAGCCCGCCCTTCAGGCTCTGGCCCTGGAGGACGCGTAGTAGATGCCGAATATACAGATGAAACTAAAGATTAAAGCCTGCTATACTCAAAAGGAATCTTCTCCATGGCTTCAGCTAAACGCGACTATTATGAAGTCTTAGGTATTAAAAATGATGCTGATCAGAAAACCATTAAAGACTCATTTCGCAAACTTGCTCTGAAATACCACCCCGACCGAAATAAAGCACCCGACGCAGAAGAGCGTTTTAAAGAAATAGCAGAGGCATACGCAGTTCTCTCAGACCCCAAGAAAAGAACCAGATACGACTCCGGTGGCTTTGAAGGAGTTTCCGGTTTTTCTCATGAGGATTTATTCGGAGGCATAAACTTTGAGGACATTTTTGGCAGTACGGGTTTTGATTTTGACTTTGGCTTGGGCAGAGGGGGTATATTTGACGGATTGTTTGGCAAGCGCCGTACAGGTCCTCCCAAAGGGCAAAATATAGAATTGAACATAGAACTTCCTCTTGAGCAAATTGAAAAAGGTGGAGAAGAACAAATAAGGTATAACAGGCCCCAACAATGCTCTAAATGTAAAGGAACAGGGGCTAAACCCGGAACAGAACCAACCAAGTGCAGCGATTGCAATGGAACGGGCAGACATATGCAAAGCAGGCAGGAAAAGGGTGTTACAATGCAGCAGATAACAACTTGTACAACCTGCATGGGTAAAGGCGCATTTATAAAAGAGTACTGCCCAAAATGTCAGGGGAAAGGGTTAGAAGATAAAACAGAGATTATTTCAGTAAAAATACCTCCCGGAGCTGAAGAAGGAATGGCTCTTAGGATTGCAGGCCATGGCTATCCAAGCTCGGTTAACGGAGGTCTTGCCGGTGACTTATATGTTGTAGTACACTCATCTCTTGACCCCAGATTCCAAAGAAGAGGTCCTCATCTATGGAGAACCGAAACAATATCTGTAGCCGATGCAGCGCTGGGAACCAAGCTGGATGTACCAACCCTAAAAGACAAGGTTAAAGTAACGGTACCACCCGGAACCCAGCCCGGATCTATCCTACGGCTGCATGATAAAGGACTTCCGGAATTTAGTGGAGATGGAAGAGGAGATATGTTCCTCAATATTGAAGTGCATATTCCTGAAAAACTGAATCGCGAAGAACGCAAGCTATTCGAACGGCTTAAAGAAATTAGCTAATAAAATTACTATTCCGGTTATAGACACCATTAATTAATAGAGGATATGGGATAGCCCCTGCTATCAAACTTCCAATCAGTGAAAGCAAAACCGTATCTGTGGCTTACCCCCGGTACGAAATTCCACCGATTTTTATTATCAAACATGATAGCCTTTTGCATCATAGTCAGATCGTGCTTCCATATTTCTCCAACTTTCTGTAAAAACCATAGAGAGCATTGCTTTTGATTTATTGAATATCTTATTACTGCATATAAATAAACAGGGTTATATTTAGTCTCATCTGGCGCACAGCTGCCGTAGGTTATAGCCATATTATCCATCTGCGAAGGAGTTACTTTCCATCTTTTCAACATCTGTTTGGACTGTTATGTATAAATAGCAAGATCAGGATTATTATTGTTTTCTTTAATTAAGGCCAGATATAGCATTAACACATCCTCGGGTGTCTGAGGATAATCAAAAGATTTTCCCAGTGCGGTAAAATTCTTAAGCAGGAAAAAAGTTGCCACTAGAAAGAAAACAATATATTTATGCTCAGATTTCATGTTATTTTGACTTAATAATTGTAATCAATATACTTTTGTAATATCAAATATTTATTTAGGAGATAAATATTAAATGCCCGTTTTTGAATATGAATGTAAATGCTGTAACAGCAGATTTGAAACGTTGGTTATGAGTACAGACGAAGAAGTAAACTGTACAGATTGTGGTAGCGAAGATATAGAAAAACAGTTTTCGTCCTTTGCTTCACAAAGTGACTCGGCATCTTTTGGTTCTGACCCAGCAGATATGCCTACAGGCGGCGGATGCTGCGGTGGTGGTTGTGCTTGTGGGTAAGAGTCTTGTTCTTTTCTCATCATCTGCTTAACATACTTAGCTTAATTAATTTCAGGTCAATACATATATAATTTTTATTTCTCCAATTTAGATGGTATCTATTTTAAAATTTATTGGAGACTATTAGCCTTGCCTAACACCAAGATAATTGCCGTTATATTCGGCGGAAAATCAGTTGAGCATGAAATATCTATCATTTCAGCAAAGTCCATATTAAAAAACCTCGATAAAAGAAAATATATACCCGTCCCTATCTTTATTGACAAGAAAGGAGTCTGGAGAAATGCCGCATTTAGTAATTCAGAACTAAAAGCAAATAATAAATCCTATTTAACACCTCTTATTACAGCCAACAAGCCTGCCTTATTTGAAATAGGTCCCAAACAAAAGACAAAAAAGATCAGCATCGATTGCGCATTTCCCATCTTACATGGCACTTATGGTGAAGACGGTGCAATACAGGGTCTCTTTGAAATAATGAATGTTCCATATGTTGGTGCCAATGTGCATGGATCAGCTATAGGTATGGATAAAATATCCATGAAGTCAGTGCTAAAAGATTATGGCATACCCATTGTTGATTTTACTGCATTTGATATAGGTACCTGGAATAAAAATTCAAACAGCATTCTTAGAAAAATTAAGGCCGAGATCGGCTTTCCTTGTTTTGTAAAAGCAGCAAATCTTGGTTCCAGCATAGGAATCACTAAAGTCGATTCGAGTAAAGATTTAAAGAAATCTATAGAGTACTCACTCAAATTTTCAGATAGGATACTTGTTGAAAAAGCTGTGAAAGACCCAAGAGAGATTGAGGTGAGTGTTTTAGGAAACCAAGATCCAAAGGCTTCGGTAGCAGGAGAAATTGTTCCCAAAAGAGGTTTTTATGACTATGAAGCCAAGTACTCAGACGACGCCACCGAGCTTATTGCCCCTGCAAAACTTAGCAAGCAAATCACAAAAAAGCTGCAGGACATAGCAGTAGCCGCATATAAAGCTTTAGATTGTTCAGGGCTTGGAAGAATAGATTTTCTAATGGAATCAGAATCTCAGAGAATCTTTGTTAGCGAAATAAATACTATCCCGGGTTTCACTCAGATCAGCATGTATCCAAAACTGTGGGAATTATCTGGAATAAAATATAAAAAGCTTGTCACTACATTAATAGAGCTTGCTATGGATAAACATGAAGAGAAAAACAAGCTGAACACTGATTATGAGCAAAAATTAAAGGTTTAGTTTTTTTGCTCCCCTCCCCTATATATCACAAGAAAATAAACACCAAATACAATAATAAATCCACCAGCGAGTTTGATTGCAGAGGGCAGTTCATTAAAAATCGTATATGAAAAGATAATCACAAATATGGACTCAAGCGGCATTACGGCCGTAGATCTGGCAATCCCAAGAAGCTTTATGGATTGGAACTGGCTTGCCTTTGCAATATAAGCGCCTGTAAGACCACCAAGGGCCATGTATATGAAATCAATGCCCGAGGGAAGCTCAAACTTTCCCAGGATTAGCAGGTAAATAAACACAACTATCGACACTCCCATAGTCCTCAAATTTGCAACAGTAAGCATATTGAGATCAGAGGCATATTTCTTGACCGCAAAAGATAATACAGAATAGAAGAATGCAGCGGTAAGAGCCGTTGCTGTACCCAGGATCAGATATCCTTCCCTTTGATAGGCTACGATTACGCCTCCAATTATTGTAATTATTATCCCGATTGTTTCACCTTTATTCAGTTTTTCCTTTAGAAATATTATCCCCAAAAAGAGAGTAAAAAGGGTCTGTGCTTTCATAAGAAATGAAGTAAGCGGCAGGCCAATGGACCTTAGTGAGAATATCCACAGAGCCGCACCTATAGAGGTAACAATTGAGCTTAACAAAAAGATCATCTTGTATTTGCCGATATTCTTGAATTCGTTCCTTTGGGCTTTAAATAACGGAAGCACAAAAAGAGAAAACAAGAATGCGCCGAAAAACCAGTAGAATGTTACCACATCAGGCCCCAGGTCTTTATTTACAGCCTTTCCGCACACGTATGATATCGCTGTAAAAAAAGCTGTGCTAAGTAAAAACAGATAACCTGTTATTGGGAGTTTTTTAGTCTTGCTTTTCAATATTAATCTTTATAAATACTTCAATTAGATTTCCTTTGCCAAAATAAAGCAAGCAAAGAACCAGACACATTATGCCAAACACTAAAAAGCGCAGATGGCAGTGCTGCAAGCAGGCTGAAGTGGGTTTTTGCAAGCACCACTCCAAGGCCTGAATTCTGCATACCGACCTCGATGGATATTGTCCTTGCCTTTTTGGAGTCCATACCCAAAAGCCTAGCCGCAGTATAACCGATAGTAAGTCCAAGTGAATTGTGTAAAAATATAATTATTCCTAGTGAAAACCCAAGTTTAGCAATTGAATCCTTAGAAACTGCTACAATAACTCCAACTATAAAGATAATTGCAAGAGCTGATATAGAAGGGAGAAATTCAATTACCGTATCAATCTTATCTTTAACCAGACTTCTAATTATTACCCCCATGGCGACGGGCGCCAAAACAATTTGTAAAGCCGAAAGAAATAATCCATAAACTGGTACATCAATAAACTTATCCGCATAAATATATGTCATTATAGGAGTTAACAATGGAGACAGAAGAGTAGAAACAGACGTAAGACTTACTGAAAGTGCGACATCTCCTTTCGCAAGATATGCTATAACATTTGAAGCAGTTCCGCCCGGGCACGAACCCAACAGGATTACCCCTGCTGCAAGCTCAGGGCTTAGACCAAATATTTTTGCGAGTAAAAATCCGAGAAGAGGCATTACGAAATACTGTAGAGAACTACCAAGCAATATTTCTTTTGGCCTTCTTAGCACTTCCTTAAAATCGCCTGGAGTCAAAGTCATTCCCATCCCAAACATTATCACTATAAGCGCTGGTTTTATTAAAAAGGTAAGCTTTGATAGCTCGTAGGGAAAGTAGTATGAATATACAGAAAAAAGTATAATCCAGAGAGTAAAATATCTTGTAAGAATTCGATTAATACTACTTAGGGTATTCAATTTATTAAATCAATGAAGTGCCTAGTTGCTCTCACCTTCATCCGATGCTGCCGGAGCTCCGGCATCGACAGCAATGGCAATTCTGTTTAGATCATTAGATTTAATTATATCCATCACTTCAACTACTCTTCCATGCTCTACATCGTTATCCGCCCTTATAATAATAAGAGCTTTTTTATCAGCTTTTTCTTTTAATTGTGCTCCCAGATTGCCGGTAGTTGTTTTTTTGTCATTGAGGAATATTTCACCCTGTTTTGTAAGGTTAACAGTGACCTGATCTGATTTTATTGTCTTTGCAGAACTTGCAGAAGGCAACTTTACATCAATTCCTTTCGAGGCCATTGCAAAGTTAAGAGAAAGCGCAAAGAATATCAAAAGATTGAACACCACATCTACCAGGGGTATTAGATCAAGAGTAGCTCCAACTCCTTTCTTCCCGTTATTTGTTCTTGTTCTAAAATTCATAACAGATCATCTTCTGAATTCTTTTGCTTATTAACGGTCATCTCTTCGATTATTCTTCTGCCCTCTTCTTCGAGATTGTTTACAAATTCTTCTGATCTACCTAAGAGGTATTTATAAGCAATAAAAGCTGGAATTGCAACCACAAGCCCAAACGCAGTTGTATAAAGAGCCTCAGAGATTCCTCCAGCTAGACTCGGCGGGTCTACTACCGTTTGTTCAGATATAACACTGAATACCTTAATGATACCAGCGATAGTTCCAAGAAGCCCGAGAAGAGTGCTTACATTACTTATAGTTGCAAGCCCCTCGGTGTAACGACCAAGCTCAATTGCTTCTCTCTTGCCGGCTTCTTCCATGGATTCTCTTATTTCTACTTTCGGTGCACCACTTTTTTGTAATGCTGCATAGGCAATTCTGGCAATTGAAGAATTGTTGAGGCTTGCAAGGTTAAGAGCTTCGGTATGTTTATGTTTGGATAAGTATGTATAAAGTCTTTCAAGAAAAGTATCCGGTAGTATTTTTCTTGTACGTAGTGTCCACATTTTTTGCAGAAATATGGAAAGCGCAACAATGGAACAAAGGAATATGGGATACACAAAAATGCCGGCTTTTCTTATTATTTCAATTATTTCAGAATTTAGTTCACTCATAAGTAGTTAAGACGGATTAATTCGAATATTATATTCAAAGTTTTTATATTCTGATAAGTATAATCAAAAATTTATGATTTCCTCACCTTTTATTAAATCTTCAAAAGATTCACGTTGTTTTATAACAAAATATTTATCACCCCTAACCAATACTTCTGCGGCTCTCGGTCTGGAATTATAATTAAATGACATCACAAAACCATAAGCACCTGCGCTTTTAACTGCGAGCACATCGCCTTTACAAACCTGAGGAAATTCTCTGTCTTTAGCAAGAAAATCTCCAGACTCGCAAATCGGGCCGACGATATCATATATGTTTTTAGTAGAATTGTTTTCAGTAGCCGTAACAATTTCATGATAAGAGTTGTAAAATGCAGGCCTGATAAGATCATTCATTGCTGCATCAATTATTATAAACTTTTTCTCTGTACCAACTTTATTATATAGAACCGAGGTAAGGAGAATACCACCGTTTCCAATTAGCGACCTTCCTGGTTCGAGTACTATTTTATATGATTTGCCCGAAAGCTCTTTAATGATTGCATCTGCGAAGTCTTTTTTGGATAGAGGCTGTTCTTCATTTTCATATTTTATTCCAAGACCTCCGCCAATGTCTATGTACTGTATGTTAATGCCCTCTGCTACAAGTCTGTCTGCAAGAACAATAAGCTTTCTGAGAGAATCAATAAACGGTGTAATTTCAAAAATCTGTGATCCGATATGGGCATCAATCCCTATTATTTCGAGCCCTTCTTTGTTTACAGAATCCTTATAAACCTCAAAGGCGCTATTAATCTCAATCCCGAACTTACTCTTCTTAAAGCCTGTAGAAATGTAAGGATGTGTCTTTGGATTAATATCAGGATTAACCCTTAGGGAAATCGGAGCCTTTTTACCAAGTGATATTGCAATCTCATTTATAAATTCCAGTTCATCAACTGATTCTACATTAAAAAACAAAATCCCGGCCTCAATAGCAGCAACTATTTCTTCCCTTGTTTTTCCTACTCCTGAAAAGACTATTTTGTTTGGATCAGCTCCGATTTTGAGGGCTTTTTTTAGCTCACCTACTGAAACTATATCAAATCCGGAACCAAGCGAGGAGAAAGCCTTTAGGATTGAAAGATTAGTATTTGCTTTTGCTGAATAGCAGATAATTGGCTCAATATGCATAAATGCATCTTTGTAATCGTTAAACGTATCTTCAATGAATTTATAGCTGTACACATAGCACGGGGTTCCCACCTCTTGAGCGATCTTGTTTACTGGCACATCTTCGGCACAAAATTCACCATTCTTATAAGAAAACATCAATAATTACCTCTAGCACTATTATAATCTCAAAAATTGACCTAATAATATCTCTTATAAATCGGAAATTACAAACTCAAATAGTTTACTACCAATGCAACATCAATATTCCCTTAATTCTAATATCATTTTTATAGATTCTCCTCTTGCAATCTCTTTTAGCACAATATCAAAAATTCTTATAACATTTTAAAGTAGCCTTGAGAGGTTATTTAATAAATTCTTCATAAATCACAATATTTAATATTTCATTATTTTCTCCTTACTATATATTTATAGAAAAATTATTACACATTATGTATATGACAATAAGGCATGCCGTATCATTAATATGAAAGAATAATGTGTTTAGATTAATCTCGAGATTGAACTTAAAAAGTCGTGTGCTAAACTCAGACTTTATCTCTAACTGATTTATAATTTCAATATGAAACATAGTTTTAACAATCTAAATGTAGCTTCATTTGAGAGCCGAAGATCAAAAGAAATTGGCAGGCTGATAGAATACCACGGTGGTACTGCACATATTGCTCAATCTGTGGTAGAAGTGCCATCCAAAAGTTCAAAGGAGACTGAAGAGCTGTGCATAAAACTAAAAAATGGGGATATTGATATCATCATTTTTCTTACAGGATTTGGCACAAAACTTCTTTTGGAAAACCTTGGGAAGAGGTTTGGTACAAAACCAGCAAAAAAACTCTTAAATAATATTACAGTAGTGGGCAGGGGTATTAAATCCAGATCGGTTTTAAGGAATTTAGGAATCAAGCCACTCTATTCAAAACCCATACCCAACACATGGCGTGAAATAGTAAAGGTACTTGCAGATAAAGATTTACTTGAAAACAAAAATATAGCTATTCAGGAATATTCTAAAAAGAATAGTGAATTAATTAGAGCTCTAAAGAAAAGTGGGGCAAATGTCCTAAGTATCCCGGTATATAAATCTGAGCTTCCAAAGGATACAGAGGATCTGGAAAATCTTGTAAATAATATAATCAAAGGGAATATCGATATATGTCTTTTCACAAGCTCCCAGCAGGTTGCAAACATATTCAGATTTGCAAAAAAACTAAAACTGAATGAGCAACTCAGGCAGGGATTTAAAAAAGTTGTAATAGGTTCAGTTGGGACAAATACTTCCCTTGCACTTACTGACCATGGCATTAAGGCCGATTATGAACCAGAAAACTCACGCATGGGCAACCTTGTGAGAGAGATCGCCAGAAGGTCGGAATACTTACTAACTAAAAAGAGAGCTTCTGCAAAAAACAGGGTCGATACTAACAAATGGGAAAGGATAGATACCAACTGGGGAAAGATTTCTGATAAAAATAGAAGAGCAATAACAAATAATTCTCAATTTATGAAGGCATGCAGAAGAAAAAAAACAGATTACACTCCTATATGGATCATGAGACAGGCTGGAAGGTTCTCAAGACACTATAGAGCAATAAGATCTAACCATACATTCTTAGATCTTTGCAAAACTCCAGAAGTTTCATCCGAAGTCACACTAATGGCCGTTGATCAGCTAGGGGTTGATGCTGCAATAATTTTTTCAGACATATTATTAATTTTAGAGCCGCTTGGAATAAATATTACTTATACAAAATCAGACGGGCCAAAAATATTAAATCCACTAAGAACCAAAAAAAATATAGAAAGAATAAGAGAGTTCAATACAGACGAATTAGATTTTATGTATGAGTCCCTTAGAATCACTCGCAGGGCTCTAAATCCCCAAATACCACTTATAGGATTTGCTGGCGCACCATTTACTCTTGCTTCCTATGCAATTGAAGGCGGATCGTCCCGAAACTTTGAGCTTACAAAGAGCCTTATGTATAAAGACCCGGATCTGTGGCATCAGATAATGAGCGTACTCACAGATGCAACGATCAAATATTTGAACAGACAGGCAAAAGAAGGTGCAGACGCACTTCAGTTATTCGATTCATGGATTGGTTGTTTGTCACCGGGGGACTATAGAACCTATGTGTTTCCGCATATGAAAACGCTGTTTAGCAGTATTGATAAAAACATACCTACTGTTCACTTTGGTACCGGCACGTCTAGTTTGCTCGGACTAATGAAACAGGCCGGAGGGACAGTGATTGGATTTGACTGGCGTGTGGATATCAATAAGGCATGGAAAGAAATAGGGTATACTTGCTCTGTGCAGGGCAATATTGATCCTATAGTGCTGTTTTCAACACCTTCAATTATTAGAAAAAAAGTTAAAGAATTACTAAAGAAAGTTAACGGCAGAAGGGGTCATATATTCAATTTGGGTCATGGAGTGCTGCCTGGTACGCCACCAGATAATGTGTTGGCTCTTATTGACGCAGTGCACGAATATTCAAGCAGATAAGGAGAAATATGGGAAAGGATTTTAATTCGATTTTAATGATTGGCTACGGCGGGCCGGATAAACCAGAAGACATAATGCCATTTTTAGAAAACGTTGCTAAGGGGTTCAACATTCCCAGAAGCAGATTGGAGGATGTCGCTCATCACTATGAGCTTATAGGGGGCAAATCTCCCCTAAACGAATTAACCTACAGGCAGGCAATAGGTCTTGAACATCAGCTTGCTGCTATGGGGCATGACCTCCCCGTGTTTATAGGAATGAGAAACTGGGACCCCTTTATACCTGACACCCTTAGGATAATGAAGAGGGAGCAGACCCTTAACTCAGTGGGGATAATTCTTGCTGCCCACAAGTGCGATGCAAGCTGGGAAAAATATATGAGAGATATAGAACAGGCAAAAGAAGATACTGACATCGATCTGAATATTGAATACATTGAGCCCCAGTTTGATAACCCGCTTTTTATTGAGAGCTGTGCCGATCAAATTGCCAGAAGCTTTTATGAGATACCAGATGAAGAACGGTCAGACACAAAAATTATTTTTACGGCTCACAGCATACCCGTTCCCATGGCAGAGGACTCCCCATATGTGCAGCAGCTGGAGACTAGTGCTAAACTAATCGCAGAAAAAGTTGAACATGAAGACTGGCTGCTATGCTATCAAAGCAGAAGCGGCAGGCCATCAGACCCATGGCTTGAGCCCGATGTGTGTGATGTGATAGATGAACTTGCCGAGCAGGAAAAGAAAATTAAGCATGTGATTATTCAGCCAATAGGATTTATATGTGACCATGTAGAAGTGATGTATGATATTGGTATCGAAGCATTCCAGGTCTGCCGCCATCACGGCATAAAGATGCACAGGGCAAACACTGTAAATGACGACCCCAAGTTTTTAAAAGGTCTTGCAAATTCAGTAATCAAATTAATCGAATCATCTTGATATATGAAAATCATTATTATTGGCGGCGGGATAACAGGTCTTGCAGCTGCACACAGATTAATTGAATTAAATAAAGAAAATGATCTTAATATAAAAATTGAATTACTAGAAAGCTCTACCAGACTTGGCGGTAATATTTCCACACTTAAAAAAGATGGCCTGCTCATAGAGGAAGGACCTGACTCATTCATTACCTCAAAGCCGTATGCTCTGAACCTTTGTAGAAGGCTTGGACTTGAAAAAGATATCATATCCACATCCGAAAATAACCGAAGAACGCTTATATACCTAAACAAAAGACTGGTTGAGCTTCCTGAAGGCTTTATTCTTTTATCACCAACCAAAATATTACCTTTTATAACCTCCCCTATTCTAAGCCTTATGGGAAAGCTAAGAGCGCTAATGGAATTGGTTATCCCTAAATCATCTGGAAACGAGGACGAGAGTCTTGAGTCATTTGTCACCAGGAGATTTGGAAAGGAGATGTTTGAAAATATCGCCCAGCCGCTTATTGGAGGAATATATACTTCTGATCCGTACAAGCTTAGCATTAAGTCTGCCATGCCAAATATATATAATCTCGAGCATAAATACGGAAGTATAATAAAGGGGCTTATAAATCAATATGGAGGGCAGAAGGAAAGCGGAGCAAGGTATAGCCAGTTTGTTACACTAAAAAATGGAATGCAGACACTCGTTGATTCAATTATTTCTAAAATTCCAAAAAACTCTATCATTACCAATAAGACAGTTCATAAAATCAAGAAAACAAAAAAAAGATGGAAGGTTGAGACTGAAAAAGGTGATAAATATTTTGCCGATGGAATTATATTAGCCACATCATCTTATATATCAGCAAATATCCTCAGTTCATCAGACCCCGCTCTGTCTGAAGAGTTATCAAAGATAGAATTCGCATCATCTTCAATAGTAATCCTTGGCTATAAAAAAGAAGAAATAAAAAATAATTTGGCCGGTTTTGGATTTGTAGTACCGGCAAAAGAAAACTTGAATATTATCGCCTGCTCATATAGCAGTGAAAAATTCCCTGGAAGAGCGCCAAGGGATACAGTGCTGCTGAGGTGTTTTGTAGGTGGCGCACTAAACAAGAAATTTCTTAACAATAATGACAATGAGATTATCGATATTATAAAAGAAGAGCTTAGAACTATTTTGCATATTAATTGTGAACCAGAGTTCACACACCTAAAACGCTACCCTAACTCTATGCCCCAATACAATGTTGGACATTCTGAAATCTTATCTAATATAGAAAAACTCATGTCCAATCATCCCAGTCTACAGCTAGCAGGCAACTCCTATGAAGGGGTAGGAATACCTGATTGTATAAGATGGGGTGAGGTAGCTGCTGAAAATATCATTAAGAACAATTCTTCAAATTAAAGCTATACTTATAGCAATGTATAAGACATTACTATCACTACTTTTTATAATTACTCTAGCAGTTTTAAACACAAGTTGCGTTCCATACAGCTATCAAGATATGACAGAAGCTGAAATTAAATATAAAGACTGCTTAAAAAGAGCTAAAAAGAATAAAGAATTTTGTAATAACCTAAAATACGACTACCAAATGAAAGCCGAGGATTATGCCAAAGACGCAGAAGATTTTTGGTATATTATGGGTTTAGAAACTGAAGAAGAAAAAATTATTGAACAGTACAGAGAGTTTAAGTAAGCCCACTCTCAGGCTTTCTAAAAAGCCTGAGGATTATCTTTTTATAAACAAAATATAGAAGCCCAACAACAAACAGGAATGCTACTATCGGGATAAATATTGCAGCAATCGATAGTAATGTTGAACCACCAGCTTCAGCAGTAGAAAAAAGAGGGTTTCCAAGCCCACCTGTAGTAGCTGTTGATGTTAGCCTTGTGATCGCGGTCAAGCTCTGTACCGATGCTGCTATTCCACCTCCTGCTATTATTGCAAGTGCCCACTGAAGATAAGGGCTAAAATCAGATACCATGGATGCCATTACAATAGTACCTGCAATAAATGACGCTGGTGTAGCCACTGAATCAAGCACATTATCCAAAACCGGCACATAATATGCGCTTATTTCCAAAATTGTTGCTACCAGGAATGTCCCGATCGCAACCTCTGTTCCAATCCATTCAAATCCTTCGGCAAGGGTTAAATGCCCTGAATTTGCCGCAACACTTATAACTAAAAATGGAACGAAAATCCTAAATCCCGTGGCTGCGGCAAGGCCAATACCTACTAAAATTGCAAGAATAGGTTCCATTTAGACTCTCCTTTTTAAATGTTTTTAAATATATTAACCAATAAGCCTCAAATTTGTTTCAAAAAAAACACTTGATTACTATTTAGGTTTATTATATAATTAGAAAAAAGTTATTTAAATTAAAGTAGTTATGTGTTATAGTTAAAGTTAAGTTTTATAATTTAGTAAAATTTAATAGCATTTGAAGCAACAAATGATGAATGAAATAAAGATTAAGCAGAATCTGACTGTACTAATTATAGTACAATTCATATTTTGTTTTCACATATTAGCTGATAAGGCAGGTGCCGCTGATGAGTTTTCTCTTACAGCTTCTCAAAAGCACTTTACTTCTATACTCAGAGGGCTTCCCGGAATTATGAGCGTAAGCTGGGAATCACCAGTTTCACTTTGGATCAGAACCTCTTCAAAAGCTGTAGGTTCTCCACCAAACATTAAAAAAGCCCAGAATCTTGCTAAAACTCTTGCCGAGAGAGGTAAAACGGCAATGAGACAGCCACTATGTGTACATATATATCAAACAAAAAGTAAAGAATTAGCAAAATCTTGTGTATTTTTCTAACAGGAGGGAGGACGATGAAATCATTAAGTATTAAAATTACCTTTTTACTGGTTGCCATGGCAGTCGTTTCGTGTCATGGACACTTTGCTGTTGATACTCACCGGCATGACAAATATAAAAATGTTGAAATGGACTACGACAAAGGCTACGATGAAGTCTGGTCTGCGGCATTAAATTCACTGGAAAATACTAATTGGGACATTAAAAAGGCTGACAAGGAAAAAGGTGAAATACATCTACAGCCCTCATTCGTATACACTCCGGAATTTGATATGCTGAGCAGGATATATGTTGAGCCTACAAACCAGGACATTGAGGAATCATTCATAAAACCTTATTTAAGATCTATTTCATATTATGAAAAGACTACTGAGATGGATCCTAAGTTTGTAAGGGAAACACTAAATTTAAAGTTCATACCTGTAGATGATAATCATACCAAAGTAAAGGCAAACTATAAGATTGAACCTTATTACAGCTATAAAATAGGATATATTGGAAGCGTAAGATCAAACGGTGAGTTTGAAAAAGGCCTGTTTTCAGATATGCACGGTATTTTATATCCACCTATGATTGCAGCTCCTCCACCCCCACCAATGCCTGATGATCTTGATCTTAACCTAAAAGTCATATTCTTTGATTTTAACAGATTTGAGATAAGAGACGATGCAAAACCTATTCTTATGGAAAATGCACAGATCATAAAGGATAACCCTGATGTAACTTTTCTTGTTGAATCTTTTGCAGATATAAGAGGTACTCAGCAATATAATCACAGACTTGCTCAGAACAGAGCTGACATGACAAGACAGTTCCTGATTGAACAGGGTGTAGAAAGAGACAGAATTATATCGGTAGGAAGAGGGGAAACTGATATGTATGGAGCTGAAAAGACAAAAGAAGTATATCAGTTAAACAGAAGATCAAGATTAAGCCATACAAGATCACTCGACCTTAGCAAATATTTTACAAAATCTGACAAGTAGTACAAAACCTACTATCTAACAAATAAATCTTTGGTTATAGTATGTGAAAACATACTATGACCAAAGTTAAAATTTGCGGAATCACTAATTATAAAGATGCTTCAAAGAGTCTGGACTATGGTGCAGATGCCCTGGGATTTATCTTTTATAAAAAAAGCAAAAGATATATTGAACCCTCCGAAGCTTTAAATATTATAAAACAATTACCCCCTTTCGTAACCAAAGTGGGCGTATTTGTAAATTCTTCATATACCAATATAACCAAAATATCCAAGACATTATCGATTAACGCAATTCAGCTGCATGGCGACGAAACTCCTGCTTTTTGTAAAAGATTTCTGCCTGTAGTCATAAAAGCCTTAAGGATTAAAGATCATCAAGACCTAGAAAAGGTTGATTCTTTTGGCACTCAGGCTATTCTTTTCGACACATACTCGAGTGCAGATTATGGTGGAACCGGCAGAGTTTTTGACTGGAATATTTTAAGAAAATTGAAAACTGATAAAAAGATTATACTCTCCGGGGGATTAAATCCGCAAAATGTTGGTATGGCTGTAAAGACTGTAAAACCATATGCAGTTGATGTAAGCTCAGGGGTTGAAAAATCTGCAGGGATTAAAGATCATAAGAAAATAAAAGAATTTATTGAGGTTGTTAAAAATGCAAAATAAATACAAGTATCCCGATAAACTTGGGCACTTTGGACAGTTTGGCGGCAGGTATGTATCTGAAACTCTGATTCCAGCACTACTGGAGCTGGAACAGGCTTATAATAAGATAAAAAATGATAAAAGCTTTAAAAAAGAGGTTGATTATTACTTAAAAGAATATGTAGGCAGGCCCACCCCTCTTTATTTTGCAGCCAGAATGACCGAAAAACTGGGTGGAGCTAAGATATATCTTAAAAGAGAAGACCTTGCTCATACCGGTGCACATAAAATAAATAATACTATTGGACAGGCTCTTCTTGCCGCAAAAATGAACAAGAAAAGAGTGATTGCCGAAACCGGAGCAGGACAGCATGGAGTAGCAACAGCTACAGTAGCAGCTCTGCTTGATATGGAATGTGATGTTTATATGGGACTTGAAGACACCAAGAGACAGGCACTCAATGTATTCAGGATGAAGCTTCTGGGAGCAAATGTAAAAGAAGTAAACTCTGGCACCCAAACTCTAAAAGATGCCATGAACGAAGCCATGAGAGACTGGGTTACTAATGTGAGAAATACTTTTTATATTATAGGCAGTGTAGCAGGACCTCACCCCTACCCTATGATGGTAAGAGATTTTCAATCAGTAATAGGAAATGAGGCCAGGAAACAAATAATACAAAAAGAAGGAAGACTACCTGATCTGCTAGTGGCTTGTGTGGGAGGAGGATCTAATGCAATGGGACTTTTCTTTCCTTTTATCCAGGACAAACATGTCAAAAAAGTAGGAATTGAGGCTGCAGGAGAAGGAATAAAAACAGACAGACACTCGGCAAGCATAAGTAAGGGTAAAGTGGGTGTACTTCACGGCAGTAAAACATATGTGCTTCAAGACGATGATGGCCTAGTTAAAGGAGCGCACTCGATTGCCGCAGGACTCGATTATCCCGGAGTAGGTCCTGAGCACTCTTATTTCAATGATCAAAAACTAATCTCATATAAATCAGTAAGTGATACTGAAGCGTTGCAGGCCTTTAAGTATCTGTCAGAAGTAGAAGGTATAATTCCTGCTTTAGAAACCTCTCATGCCATTGCTCATGTTATTAAAATCGCACCCAAAATGCCTAAAGACTCTGTAATCGTTGTATGTCTTTCAGGAAGAGGCGATAAGGACATACTTAGTGTAAATGAATATTTTGATAAAGACGGTAAAATTCATCAATAGTACATTTATTTTTCAATATTGACTTAAGCTTGTATACAGTTAGATTTAAACCCTTCTAAAAAGCAACTATACCAATATTGGCATTCTTTTTGCATTTAATTTATTTATGTTTCTGCATATAAGAAAACCCTGACTATGAGAATCAAATCCACATTTAATAAGCTAAAAGAAATTAATAAGGCTGCTCTTATAACATACATCACTGCTGGTGATCCAAATCTTAAACTTACTAAAGATATAATTTTTAAGCTTGAAAACAGCGGTGCCGACATCATAGAGCTGGGCATACCATTTTCAGATCCAATGGCAGACGGCCCGGCTATACAGCTTGCATCGGAAAGGGCCATTAAGAGCGGAACAACACTTACTAAAATACTAAAACTTGTAACTGAAATCAGAAAAAAAACAGACATTCCTATTATACTCTTTGGTTATTACAATCCATTTTATATCTACGGTCTTGGAAAATTTGCAAAAGATGCTAAAAAAGCGGGCGTAGATGGCGTTTTGGTAGTAGATCTTCCTCCTGAAGAATCTTCAGAGTTTAAGAAACAGCTCGATAAGAATAAACTCGACTTAGTATTTTTATTAGCACCTACAAGCACTAAGGAAAGAATCAAGATGATATCAGATAATGGCTCAGGGTTTATATACTTGGTATCTGTTACGGGAGTTACAGGAGCAAGACCAGGGATGAACTATAGTTTACAACCCCTGATCTCAGAGATTAGAAATAGTTCGGATCTACCGGTCGGGGTTGGTTTTGGTGTTTCCAGCGCCAAGCAGGCAAAGGAGCTTGCGGGTTATTCAGATGCAGTTATCGTAGGCAGTGCACTTGTTAAAATTATTGAAAAAAATGGTTATAATAACAAGGCTCTATTACAACAAATGGGGGATTTCACTAAAAAACTTAGTAAGGCCTGCTACCGGGTTTAATCTTAATTCCAACAACTATGCAACAAGAACCAACAAGATATCTGTTTATAGGTGAATTTGACTCTGTTCTCATGGGTCTGTATTCGAAGAGGGGTGAAGTGATATGGGTAAGCTCACTTGAAGAAGCATTAAACCAGACCGGCAATTTTTCTATAATAGTAATCGAGAAAAGCTGTTTTAATGAAAATATCACAGGTGAACTGACTATACACTATCCCAATACCCCAATTATTGTAAGTAACGGAGAAAAACCAGAAGAATCATATCCATCAGTCAGGTTTGTCCCGTTCCATAAAATCCTTACGAATGAGCTTGCCAGAGAAGAAGTTCTTGCAAAAACCGAACTTAGAGTGGAACAGCTTAGAAAAGCTCATAGCGATGTTAAAAAACTATTAATTCTGGTACATGATCACCCCGATCCTGATTCCATTGCAAGTGCACTGGCACTTAGAGTACTTCTTAAAAGAAATCGTCAGACTGCATTAATTGGTCATTTTGGTGAAAAGATTTCAAGACCCGAAAACGTTGCAATGATAGACTTTTTAGAGATTGAGCTAGAGAATGTAACACCAGATGACCTTAAAGATTTTGATTCAATTGCCCTTGTAGATGTACAGCCCCCGTTTTTTGGTAATATTCTATCTGATATAAAAATTGCCTCTGTGATAGATCACCACCCCCAGGTGGCAAACTACGAGGTTAACTTCTCCGAGATAAAAACCGAAGAAGGAGCTACATCCACAATCCTCACAAAATATTTAAGAGCTGCACAGGTTGATATTTCAGAAAGGCTTGCAACGGCTCTGCTTTATGGAATAAAGACAGATACCGTATCACTTAATCGTGACGCAAATCCCGATGATGTAGAGGCTTTCACCTTCCTATATCCAAATGCAAACCTGGGGTTACTAAGAAGAATTGAAAGAGCCGAGATCCCTCCCGCAGAGGTTAAATGTTTCGGACAGGCGCTGGCTGATCACTGGATTTCAAACGGAGTGTTTTTTGTTAACCTCGGAAGGGTAAAAAGGGAATATTTAATACCCAAAATGGCTGACCTCGGAATTCAGGTAAAAGGCGTTGAGTGGTCGGTAGCATTTGGAATATTGGGAAACTCTCATCTTATAATTTCAGTAAGAAACGTGGGATATGTTAAAAGCGCAGGAAGACTTGTAAGGGAAATGTTTACTGAAATTGGCAGCGCTGGTGGGCACAGATCCGCTGCAAAAGCAGTTATACCACTATCAAAAATGAGAAAAATACTTGGAAGAGCTTCTCAGGTACACATTAAAAAATGGATTACAAAGCAGTTTTCTGAAGCTTTAAAAGATGTTCCTGATTTAGAAAAAGAGAAATAAGTACCTTAAATTAAATCTCAAATAATCGTAGTAATATACTGTAACCATTACACTTATTACTTCATAATATACTTAAAGTTTGTTATATTGCTTAATTAGTTATAATAACAAACATTGAAATTCCATAAATCCTTATAAATCTGATTGAATATGCAACATACTGAAAAATTTAAATATAAATTATCTCAAATTCTATCATTTATTGAAGACAACAATAAAAAAGTATTTGCAACCATGTTAAAGGCATTTATTGTTGCTGCACTTATACTATCCATTATTACTTGTATATCATTTTGGAATAAACTGGGTCAAAAGGATTCTAATTTTGCAAATACAAATGAAAAAATATCCCGCCAGAAAGAACAGATAGAATCATTAGAAAACCAGTTATATAAGACCCAGCAGCTTATCAGTAATCTGGACGAAATTATCCTGGAGCAGCAGGATATTCTTGATTTTTTACAAACCACTACACTATCCACAATAAGTCTTAAGAATTATCAAAACAATTTTGTAATTCACGGTAAGATCTTTTTAGATAAGGCCAATAAAAAAGGCGTACTTATAGGCAAAAACTTAGATGTTTTACAACAGGGTCAAATATATCAGATATGGGCTGTTTTTAAGATCAACCCCAAAAGCATCGGCACATTCAAATCAGACTCAGACGGCAATGCGCTTCTGAAATTAGAATATATTCCAAACCCAAATAAGATTAAGCGTTTTATAATAACAAAAGAGATTGGTACGGGAAGTGAAGAGCCCACCGGGGATGTGTATCTTCTCGGCGGTCTTTAGCTATTTCTTACCCAGCTCTGCAGCAAGATAGAGCTTTGTTTCTTCTACAACAACTCTAGATAACAACAGGAGCCCTACAAGGTTTGGAAAAGCCATAAGCCCGTTCATAATATCTGCAAAAGTCCAGACTATATCAAGCTTTATAACGGCACCTACTAAAACAAACACCGTAAAAATGATCCTGTAAGGGATAACGACTCTTTCTTTTAAAATAAACTCTATGCACTTTTCTCCATAATAGCTCCATCCAAGAAGCGTAGAATACGCAAAAAACGCAAGGCATACGGACACCATATCGGCGCCTAAATTATTTGGAACGCCTTTTTCAAAGGCCAATGCCGAAAGTGTCGCTCCCGTTTCTCCGCTATTCCAAAGCCCCGATGAAATGATTACAAGTCCTGTGAAAGTGCAGACCACTATAGTATCAATAAAAGTCTGGCTCATTGATACCAGCGCCTGCCGTACGGGATTAGCAGTTTTTGCTGCTGCTGCTGCAATTGGGGAGCTACCAAGCCCCGATTCATTTGAGAAAATCCCTCTGGCCACTCCCATTCTAAGGGTTTGCTGTATTAAAGCTCCCGCAAATCCTCCTGAGGCCGCAGTGGGATTAAATGCATGATGAAATATCAGATAAATAGCGTGTGGAATTTGTTCGAAGTTGATAATAAGGGAAATAAAAGCGCCTATTAAATATAGTATTATCATAAATGGTACGATTGCGCTTGTTACTTTTGCTATACTCTTTATACCACCAATAATTACAAATCCTGTCGCAACACAAAGAACTATCCCGGTTATCCATGGGGTTATTCCAAAAGCGGATTCAAGTGCATGCGCAACAGAGTTAGACTGAACCATGTTGCCTATACCAAAAGCAGCAATAGCTCCGAATATAGCAAATAAAGACCCCAGCCACTTCATACCAAGCCCCTTGGATATGTAATACATCGGTCCGCCGCTCATAGTGCCCAACTTATCCTGTTCTCTGTACTTTACAGCAAGTACGGCTTCAGAATACTTTGTTGCCATTCCAACAAGACCAGTAATCCACATCCAAAACAGTGCCCCGGGACCTCCAAGAGCAATTGCAGTGGCTACCCCTGCAATATTACCAACACCCACAGTAGCAGAAAGAGCAGTCATAAGAGCCTGGAAGTGAGAAATGTCACCTTGAGATTTTTCATCCTGTTTCCCTTTTGTAAATGCGAGCAGAAGAGATGGAACAAGAGCTCTAAACTGAATGCCTCTTAATATAATCGTAAGATAAATACCGGTTCCCAATAACAGTATGATTAAAACCGGTCCCCATACATAGCCACTGATTTGATTTAATAAGCCTAAAATTTGCTCTTGCATATATTTGTCCTTTTATGAATATAAATGGGATTGAATACAATAATTAATTAGATCAATATTAACTATAAACAAGTCATAAAAACAAGAGATATATGAAAATCTAAATCCAGTGTTTATAAATGTACTATCTCGATCTAAATCTATATACTTATAACAAATCTTCATTAGAACTTCTGAATTTTATACCTATCAATTTATTTACACCAGGGGGATTAGATGACCAGACAACCTTACCTTCAAGATCAATTGATTGCCCTGAAGATCTAAGAATTTTAACTTTTATATTTGAATTAGCATCCAGGCCATACTCCGAAACAATAGACATTCCATCGGGCGAGAGGTTGCGGGTAAATCCGTCATGAACAGGAGTATCCTCTCCAAACTTGATCTTCTCTTTTATGTCCAACCGTTGATATAATCTTTTCTCAGCAACTGCCATAAGAGTGATATAATAATGATTTTTTAAGATATGACAATTAATATTTGTTGTTATATCTTTTATCTTGATATACTAGTTATGCATATGAAAAGACATAACATATTAACTTTATTTATACTCGCAATATTTTCTTCAAATTCTTATGGACAGGTATGCAGTTCATGGAGCGAAGCAAGGGTTGTTGGCAAACTTGATCACACAATGATAAATGAGGCAAGCGGTATTGAAGTATCTTTGATAGATAATAGCATTTTATATCATATCAATGACTCCGGGAACGGGCCATATTATTATTCGAGCAAATTTGATGGCTCTGAATCAAAGAAAATTCGAATAAACAATTTAAATCTGAAAAGATCTGACTATGAGGATATTAGCACCGGTAAATGTTATGATAAAAAATGTTTATTCATTGGTGATATAGGTGATAATCTCAAGTCAAGAGACAATATAAACATAATTATAATAGAAGAAAATAATAAAAGCTCTTCGGTTACTCCTTTAAAAATAGTAAGGCTTATATACCCGGACCATCCACGCAATGCGGAAGCATTTGCCGTACATCCAAATGGGGATCTGTTCATTATAACTAAAGAAGAAAGTCTTAGGCGACAAAAATCATTTCCATCCAAAATATATAAAACAAGCAGAAACAAATGGGAAAATGCCGGGCCAAAACCGCTTACACTAGAGTATGTTGGAACATTAGATATTAAACCAATTAATTCTAAGACAAACGGTTTTCTTGATAACGTTATTACATCATTAGATATATCTGAAGACGGCAAGAAATTTGTAGTATTAACATATCAGCATGCGTATGAATTCAATATAGATTTATCAAAAGCGCATAGCAGTAGTTTTGATAATTTTAATGCAGAAAAGGATTATAGGGTTATCGAATTAAAAAGACTTCCACAACAAGAAAGCATCGCATATCTTCAGGGCTCTAAAAGTATTTTGTATAATACTGAATATAGGGCGATTGCTCCAAACCTCATGAGAGTAGATTGTTTGGATTAATTATTAGCACTTATATTTGTTATCAATAAGTATCAATCTAAAAACAGAGTATACACCCATTAACACGACCAAAAATATAATTCCCAATTGATTGATCGTTGGAACAATGACTATCGGATCTCCACTTGAAGTACAGACCTGTGGACAAAGCTCAAATGCTTCTTCAACGCATATCTCATCCCAGTCAAATATACAGCAGTAAGGATCAATTTCACAAATAGTCTCTGAACACGAAGAAGTCTCACAGGCAGTGCTGGAATGAACCGTACAACAGTCTGCTGCACCAGATGTATCGGGTATGCAGGTATCAAGCTCACATTCAATTTCATCAGACCAGCCAATGCCAGTTTCAGCAGATAAACATTCATCAAGACTTATTTGTTGACACACGCCTTCACCAACCTCAAAACAACATGCCCCTATGGTTTCAGGTGGGGGCAGATCACCGGCAGATGTTTGTTTAATACCGGTCAAAGAAAGGGAAAAGAAGAATATCAAGAAGCTTATAATTTTAATAGAGGAACTAAATAACATTGATCTAATTATCATTATCAGTTCTAAACTTTATAATAAACTCTGTCCCATTTGAACGATCAAGGCTGATACTGCCATGAAGCTGTTGGGTAAGGGCATTAACAAGCTGCAGACCCAGAGTGGAAGTTTTTAGAAAATCTATATCATCTGGTATCCCTACACCGTTGTCACAGACACTCAGCACATATTCATTGTCATCTTCAATTCTGGCAACTACCCTTATTATTTTTGCAGATTTATTGTCTCCGACTGATTTATGTCCAGAGCGAAAAGCATATTTAAGTGAGTTTGTAATAAGCTCATTTATGAGCAGACCACATGGTATGGCAGTATTAAAGTCTAGTGAGACATCATTTATATCTATATTCAAATCAATCTCATCCCTGCGTATTCCAAAAATAGAAAAAAGGTTTTCAGCAACTGCCTCTACATATTTTCCCAGGTCAATAGATGCGAGACTTCTAGAGTTATACAGGTTTTCATGAATCATGGACATTGCATGAATTCTGGTTTCGCATTGCTCAAACTTATTTTTAACATAGCTATCATCAAGAGTGTCAGACTGCAAAGATAACAAGCTAGTAATTATCTGTAAATTATTTTTAACCCTGTGATGAATCTCTTTTAATAAAATATCTTTTTCTTTAAGAGCAGCTTTTAACTCTTGTTCAGTTTCGTTCTTTTGAGCTATCTCCTTTTTTAGCAGTTGATTTATTTCATGAAGCTCAGACGTTCTCTCCTCAATTCTTGTTTCAAGCACCAGGTTTGCTATTCTCAGATCTTCCTGTGCTCTTTTCTTTTCTCTTTCAAGTTTTACGATGTTCATACATCTTTGCAGTACGGCATCAAACTCATTTGGGTGAAAAGGCTTTTGCAGATAATCATATGCCCCTTCCCTAAGCGTATCTACAGCAGTAGAAAAATCTGTATAGGCCGTCATTACTACACAAATGGAATTGGAATTTGATCTTTTGAATGACTTAATGAGATCAAGGCCATTTGTACTTCCTAGTCTTACATCAACAAAAATCACCTGCACTTGTTGATTTTGTGTTATTTCTTGAGCCTGAAGGGCATTTGTTGCTGTTAGAAAGGGATATCCTTTAGATTCGAGAATATCTGCAAGCGCATCGCAGAAATCCTTATCGTCATCAACTATTAAAACATTATCTAATTCGTTATCGAATAAACTGCTGGCTGTGCCTATCATCGTGCAATATTTTAACTCCAATATATATGCTAAACAAGCTATTGTTTAATATTCATATAGTAAGCAGAAATTCTCTTATCCCAAAGGAAACCATATTAGGACTTCAGTGCCTTTACCCTCTTCACTTGATATCTCAACCTGTCCTTTATGCTCTTCCATTATCTGCTTAACTACTGTCAGACCAAGTCCTACTCCAAATGATTTCTTGCTGTACAATAGATCAAACACCCTCTTTAAATCTTCTTTGTGTATCCCAATACCATTATCCTTAACCCTAATCTCTAATCTGTTTTCAGCAACTTTTGCTTGAACTTTTAATACCATGTCAAAAGGTGCAATTTCTGACTTTACCTCCATTGCCTGACATGCATTATCACATAAATTAACCATAACCCTACGCAGTTTGTCTTCATCAACCATTAAACTTATATTTGATGATAGTTCCTTTTCAAGCCTAGTACTCGGCTGTATTTCATACTCATTTA
This sequence comes from Thermodesulfobacteriota bacterium, assembly GCA_041572575.1. Classification (GTDB taxonomy): domain Bacteria; phylum Desulfobacterota_D; class UBA1144; order Nemesobacterales; family N074bin48; genus N074bin48. Next base: position 1,710 of record JBFFSH010000030.1, on the reverse strand, counting down.
AAAAGTTTGCAAGCCACTGATCAATGTTTACCGATCTTAGTTCAAGGTTTCTTACACGTGTATAATCCAAAAGCTGACTTATAATCTTTTCACACCTGTTTATATTTGTTTCAATGCGTGTAAAAACTTTATCATAACTGGACTGAGTGCCCTGAAGTTTTTCACTTATTAAGTAAGCAGACGCTTTTATCGTACCAAGTGGGTTTCTAAGCTCATGACTAACCGTACTAATCAACTGGCCGATTGCAGCAAGACGTTCTTTTTGTATAAGCTCATTTTGGGCTTCTTCGAGTTCCTTTATACGTTTTACAATCTCATTTTCCAATGAGACATTATAAACCTGCAGTTCATCTGCCATTTTGTTAAATGATGATGCGAGTGTTCCAATTTCATCTTTTGTTTTAACTTCAATTCTTTTTTCCAGTTTTCCTTTACCAAACTCATTTACACTGTCATTTAACTCAACTATTGGTCTTGAGATAGAATTAAAAATAAATATGCTAATAATAAAAAGCAGGCCTACGGCCACAATCCCTATCAAAGTAATAGCATTAATGGCAAATTCTATGTTGTAGAGCGTACTGCTTCTTCTGTCGGAGTATTCTATATTCTCATATGCCAGAGCACGATCTATTGCATCTAAGAATTTGTTTTCATGCTCTTCAAAATCTTCAATAAGTTCAATAAAATCAGCCAGTTCAGAATCAGGTACCCCTTGTTTTTTGGATTCAACAATTTTTCTGCTTGTTATTTGGAGCAGCTGGCCCGTAATTCTTATGTCCTTTAGAAAAACACTTTCAGCGGGATCGGATGTTTTAACATGCTGCTCATATAGATTTAGGATTTTTAAGAACTTTTGCTCTTCTGCTTTTAATTTTTCCTCTTCATGCTCCAGTTCTTCTTCAAGTTCATAAGCTGTGTCACCTGTTGCTCTTGACTGTTCTGATTTAAAGAAACTATATTCAGCCGTAGTGGAAACAATCTCCAGCCCCGTAAACCTTAAATCTTCTATTATTTCGATAACAGGCAATGTCTGCTTAGAAAAGTGGTCAAATTCGGTTCTAATTTTATTATTCAGAAATATCGTAATTGATACCACTGAAGCAATCAGCAGTACATAAACAAAAAGGTGTATGAACAGTTTTCTTCTTATAGAAAGGTCATCAAAATGCAGGTGTTTTAAAAGTTTATCAATCACGCGGCAATATATTTAAGTGTCATTAAGATTATTTTTTTAATTAGTGCATTTTACGTACCAAAAAACAAATGATTTAAAACGTCTTTAGAAATTCCTTATTTTTGTTAGAAACGGAAAGTTCATATCCAAATATTTTGAACAATTAAAGTGGTCAAGTACAACGAAAATATTTATAACAAATCTTATTATTAATATAATTATTTAGTAATGAATTTATATGTGAAACACAAAAGTTCTAAACCTATAACATAATGATTTTAATTATTTGTTCCATCTCAATCAACTAAATACCTGTTTATTAATCTATGTTGCAACTATTTTATATCATTGAATAATCTGAAAGAAAAGACCAATCTATTCATTTAACAAGAATAAAATTATAGAATCACAAAATTAAGTAATGGTCAATTACCTAGGAATACATAGTAATTAAAGGCTCTAACCAACTGTAACGGAAGAATAATTATTAATGGAGCCGATCGGGATCGAACCGACGACCTCATGAATGCCAT
>JBFFSH010000029.1:0-29494 GCA_041572575.1 Thermodesulfobacteriota bacterium | reverse complement strand
ATACAATGGAATTGACAGAAAACACTTTGTTTTGTATCTAAAAGAGATGGAATTTAGATTTAATAACAGAAATGTAGATTTAGTTAATAAAATAAAGGAGATTCTGCATTACTTATAGCTCTGTTCTATGCGAGCTCCAATTATAATTTTAAAGGGTAAAAAATATGAAATACACCTGCCCGATGCACCCCGAGATTATTGAGGATAAACCAGGCAATTGTCCAAAATGCGGTATGTCACTGGAAAAAGCAACTCCGTCTCTTGATACCGGAGTTAAATATGTCTGCCCTATGCATCCTGAGGTTGTAAGGGACGAGCCGGGGGACTGTCCTATATGCGGAATGGCTTTAGAGAAGCAGGTTGTAACTTTAGGTGACGAAGAGGAAAATGAAGAATTAAAGGATATGAGCAGACGCTTTTGGGTAAGCGTGATCTTGTCGGTTCCAATTGTAATAATCGCGATGAGCCACTTGATACAGAGTGATTATCTTAAAAATTTATTTGCTTCGAAAGTTTTCCAATATGTTGAGCTTGTCCTTGCAACCCCGGTTGTGCTCTGGTGCGGCTGGCCGTTTTTTGTAAGGGCATATAAATCCGTAGTCAACAAAAGCCTAAACATGTTTACTCTCATAGGCCTTGGAGTTGCAGTAGCGTATATATACAGCTTAATTGCCGCTCTTTTTCCAGAGATATTTCCCCCTTCATTCAGAGGGCTCGGCGGGAAGGTGGGGGTGTATTTTGAGGCTGCAGCTGTAATTGTGACCCTCATACTGCTTGGGCAGGTACTGGAGCTAAAGGCAAGGTCACAGACAAGCTCCGCAATTAAAGCACTCTTGGGTCTGGCTCCTAAAACAGCAATCCTGGTCAAAGAGGATGGAACAGAAGAAGAGATTCCACTGGAGCACGTTGGGCCTGGTAACAGGCTAAGAGTGCGACCCGGAGAGAAAGTGCCCGTAGACGGAATCATAATAAAAGGTGCTACCTCAGTAGACGAATCGATGATTACAGGAGAGCCTATACCTGCAGAAAAAAATCCTGGAGATAAAGTGATAGGGGCTACAGTAAATGGCACGGGTTCTTTGATTATTGAAGCTGAGAGGGTAGGTGCGGAAACCCTGCTTGCTCAGATAGTCCATATGGTATCAGAAGCCCAGAGGAGCCGTGCACCTATTCAGAGCCTTGCCGATAAGGTGTCCGGGTATTTTGTCCCAATAGTTGTTCTAATATCTATAATTACCTTTATTGTCTGGTCTATTTTTGGCCCTTCCCCAGCAATGGTCTATGCAATAATAAATGCGGTTGCTGTCTTGATAATAGCCTGTCCGTGTGCTTTGGGTCTGGCAACACCAATGTCAATCATGGTTGCAACGGGAAAAGGTGCAACACTGGGTGTTTTATTCAAAAATGCAGAGGCTATAGAAAAGCTAAGGGAAGTCGATACGATTGTTGTCGATAAAACCGGAACTCTCACCTTAGGAAAGCCTAAACTGGTATCTGTAAGGACAGCAAATACCTTTACCGACAAAGAACTACTGAAATATGCAGCCTCTATAGAAAAAGGAAGCGAACACCCGCTTGCCACGGCAATTGTAGAGGGGGCGGATGAGCGGGGAGTAGGGGTAGAGGAGGCCGGTCAGTTTGAATCTATTACTGGAAAGGGAGTAAAAGGTATGGTATCTGGCCGCAGGGTTGCTCTAGGGAATCAAAAATTAATGGATGATCTGGGTATTAACTTAGAAGGATTGCTAGATGAGGCAAAAAAACTAAGGTCAGAAGGCCAGACTGTTATGTTTATTTCAATAGATAATAAGCCTGCAGGGTTTGTAGGCGTTGCTGATCCTATAAAAAAGACTACGCCCCGGGCGGTTTCCAGTTTTCATGATGAGGGGATAAGGGTCGTTATGCTTACAGGTGATGAGCAAGTTACGGCAAAGTCTGTAGCGGATAAACTTGGCATAGACGAAGTAATTTCGGGTGTTTTGCCAGACCAGAAGGCCCAAAAAATAAGTGAATTGCAAAGTGAAGGTCATATTGTGGCTATGGCAGGGGACGGGATTAACGATGCTCCTGCTCTTGCAAAGGCAGAGGTGGGTATAGCTATGGGCACGGGCACAGATGTAGCGATGGAAAGCGCAGGGGTCACGCTTGTAAAGGGTGACCTTAATGGAATAGTGCGGGCAATCAAACTCAGCAGATACACGATGAGAAATATAAAGGAGAACCTTTTCTTTGCATTTATTTATAACGCACTCGGAGTACCGATTGCAGCTGGTGTTCTTTATCCCTTCTTTGGAATTCTTCTAAGCCCTATTATAGCCGCGGCTGCTATGAGCTTTAGCTCTGTATCGGTTATAGCTAATGCATTGAGACTTAAAAAAGCAAAAATTTAATTAATAAACTTTTGTTGATCTAATAGACCTAGAATATTTAAAAATAAAAAAAATAACCACTTATACCTTAAGTCGATTAGAATTATAAGAAATTTGTCATTTGATTTTCTGCAAAAAATCCTTATAAATTACTAACTTTAAAAGAAAACAGAGAGGTTTTATTAAAATGAATTATGAGGCTGTGATTGGTCTTGAAGTACATGCTCAGTTATCGACGGATACAAAAATATTCTGTTCATGTTCTACTAAATTTGGAGCAGAGCCAAACTCGCAGGTCTGTCCTATTTGTCTCGGGATGCCCGGGGTACTGCCAGTTCTGAATAAAAAAGCGCTTGAGTATGCAACGATGGCAGCGATAGCTACAAACTGCACAGTACATAATGTATCAAGGTTTGACCGTAAGAACTACTTTTATCCCGATCTTCCAAAGGGTTATCAGATTACTCAATATGAACAGCCGCTTTGCACAGGCGGGCAGCTTGATATTGATCTTGATGGGGAAACCAAGAAAATTAGAATAAATCGTATTCATATGGAAGAAGATGCGGGCAAGTTAATACATGAAGACTCTGAGCACTATAGCTTTGTTGATCTCAATAGAACTGGTGTGCCTCTTATAGAAATAGTTAGTGAGCCTGATATGTCAAGCGGAGATGAGGCTGTTGCATATATGAAAAAACTCCGTTCCATACTAACATTTATAGGTGTATGTGATGGTAATATGGAAGAGGGAAGCCTGAGGTGCGATGCCAATATTTCAGTAAGACCTGTTGGCTCGGATAAACTGGGTACTAAGGCTGAAATAAAGAATGTAAACTCATTCAGGTTTGTTCAAAAAGCTATTGAGTATGAGATAGAAAGACAAATATCCGTACTAGAGTCAGGCGGGCAGGTAATACAGGAGACAAGGCTTTTTGATTCAAATAAAAATGTAACATTTTCAATGAGAAGCAAAGAAGAGGCTCATGATTACAGGTACTTTCCAGACCCTGATCTGCTGCCGGTTGTATTAGAAGATAAAGAGATAGAGACTATTCAAGGTTCTCTGCCTGAGCTTCCTGACAAAAGATACGATAGGTTCATAAAAGATTATAAACTTCCGGATGCAAGTGCACTGGTGTTAACTTCAACCAAAGCGCTTGCAGATTATTTTGAAGATGCCCTTGAGTTTTGTTCAGATACAAAAATTGTATCCAACTGGATTATTAACGAAGTTCTGCGTGAAATAGGTGATGAGGAAGAAATAGTTAATTTTAAAATTACACCCAAAGAACTATCAAAACTCCTTGGACTCATTCATAAAGGGAGCATTAGCGGAAAAATTGCAAAAGATGTATTTTCTCAGATGATTGATACAGGACAGTCTGCAGAACAAATTGTAAAAGAAAAAGGGTTAGAGCAGATATCAGATGAGGGAGAACTTGAAAGTCTCATTGAAGCTATTGTAAATAAACATCCAGATGAGGTAAAACGTTTTAAAGATGGTGATCAAAAACTGCTTGGATTTTTTGTTGGTCAGGTAATGAAAGAGACAAAAGGTAAGGCTAATCCAAAGGTTATAAATGAACTGCTTGCAAAGCAGCTTGCATAAATCAAATTAAGCCGCAAGCCTGTTTTCTTTCCAGTCTACAGCTTCATTTCTAAGTTTCTTAATCTCAAACATTATTTCTTCCCTAACATCTATAATTTGAGTTTCTGAAGGTTTTTTAGTCTTAGGGTAAAGAAGTGGTTTGCCGATACTTAAACTTACATTCACAGGTTTAATAAAATTGGATTTTCTTGGCAGCGCCCTATATGTCCCATCTATCCCCATTGGTATTACCGGGCATCCTGTTGCAAGGGCTAAAATTGCTACTCCGTCTTTGGCTTCGCCTATTTTGCCGTCACGTGACCTTTGGCCTTCAGGAAAAATTCCGAACAGCTTATTGCTCCTTAGAAGTCTGATTGCTTTTAGCAGTGAAACCTTATCTGTTTGATCTCTTTTAACTGGAATACAGTCTACGATGTTACACATGGTCTTAAATATAAAATTCTTTTCATAAAGGTCCTGGGCAGCGAAAAATACCACTTCTCTTCTCGATCTGTATGCCGACGCGCCATTTATTAACAGCCCATCCAGATGAGAAAAATGGTTAGCTGCTACTATACCGGGTCCAAATTCAGGTAAGTATTCAAGTCCTTTATACTCGGCACCCAAGTAGCCTTTAAAAAAAATGTTATTGAAAAATCCTATCCACCACTTTTTACAGTTTGGACTTACTTCTCTATACGGAAATGTGGATGGATCGATAATCTCTTTTCCTGCGTTGCAAAATGTATCGTATAGAAGTGTTAATCTGTTCACAATAATTTATCTAGATAGCTTTTTTATTAGCATTGTATAATATGTTTTTTAGAAAGGTGATACCGGTTGTTTCAATCCTGTTTCTAAGTTCAATCCACTCGGTTGCCGAGATATTTGAAAAAATATTTATTATATCCGGATCAAACTGTGTTCCGGACGATTCAATAATCCTTTGTTTTGCCTCACCAAATCCTATAGCCTTTCTGTAAATTCTATCGCTTGTCATTGCATCAAGTGCATCCACAATAGAAAATATCCTGGATCCAATCGGAATCTCTTCATTTTTTATACCATTTGGATATCCATTGCCGTCGTACCTTTCATGGTGTGTGAGCACTATCTTTGAGGATTCTTCCAAAAAGTTTATCTTCTTTAAAAGATTATAACCAAGCTGGGGGTGTGTTTTCATAATTTCCCATTCTTCTGGAAGTAGTTTCTCATTTTTAAGAAGTATGCTATCAGGAATACCAATCTTGCCTATATCATGAAGCAGTGCGCCTTTTACAATAATTGAGAGTTCTTCATTAGGCAGGTTTAGTTGTTTTGCAAGATGAAGAGTATATTCTGTTACCCGGTACGAATGGTATCCGGTTTCCTGTTCCCTGAGGTCAAGTGCTAATACCATGCCTTCAAGCGTGTCGGCATATAAATCCATGAGTTCGTTTGTTTGCTCAAGGACTTTTTGTTCGAGCTGCTGTTGATAGTATTTGTTCTCTCTAAGAAGCCTTGTTCTTTCCAGCCCTCTTTTTACGGTGGTTTCAATATCTTTTAATTCAAATGGCTTAAATAAATAGTCATAAGCCCCCAGTTTAAGTGCTGTTTTTACGTCTTCAATATCTGTTGAAGATGACAGCATCAAAATAGATGCATCAACGTTATTCATGTTTAATACCTCTATAGTTTCCAAGCCGTTTAGGTCAGGCATGTAAACATCGAGAAGTATCAAGTCATATTTAGTCTCAGAGCATTTTTCGACACATTCATTTCCATTGGTTGCCAGATCGCATTCGTATCCTAAAGTTGATAATATGTCATTAAGCAGAAAACGGATTAAATCAATGTCATCTACAATTAGTATTTTTTCGTTGCTCATATAAAACTAATTACCTTTGTAACAGATGAGTAAATATTTAAAACAAATAAAAGTTTAAAGCTACTAAACTAATAATTATATACTAAAATAAAACAACAGGAATAATAATATATAATAATCAATATATCATATCATAACATGATATTTGACACGGTATAATTTGATGTTATTTTCAAACCCGAAATGAGCAAAGCAGTTCTATTACTTGAAGATGGTACACACTTTTTTGGCCGCGCATTTGGCTCTAAAGGAGAAGTGTTTGGAGAGATAGTTTTTAACACTTCATTGACCGGTTATCAGGAAATTCTTACTGATCCCTCTTATAGTGAACAAATCATAGTAATGACTTATCCTGAAATTGGAAACTACGGCATAAATGACGTGGATGTAGAGTCATCAAAGCCCCATGCAAAAGGTTTTGTGGTTAAAGAGTTTTGGAAAACTCCCAGCAACTGGAGGTCTCAGGGGGGTCTTGGTACATATCTAAAAGATCACGGCATTGTCGGAATTGAGTGGATTGATACAAGAGCTATTACAAGAAAGATAAGAAACGATGGGGCGCAAAAATGTGTTATTTCCTCTGTAGACCTCGATATTTATAGTCTTAAGAAAAAAGTACATGCTTATCCTTCTATTACCGGCAGGGATATAGTCTCACCGGTAACTTGTGAAAAAGCTTATCAATGGAACGAAGGTACGGATGATTGGAATCCAAAACCTGACAGCATTAAGACTGCAGGAAAACATAATGTGGTTGTTTATGATTTTGGCGTAAAGAAAAATATTCTAAGAAGACTTGTTGATCTTGGATGTGATGTAAGTGTGGTTCCATCTACTACATCACCAGAGGATATTTTATCCATGAATCCCGACGGCATACTGTTATCAAACGGACCCGGTGACCCCTTTCCGGTAGAGTATGCTGCCGAAAACGTGAAGTCTCTTATTGGGAAAAAACCGATATTTGGAATTTGTCTGGGTCATCAGGTTTTAAGTCTTGCTCTGGGTGCAAAGACATTTAAGCTTAAATTTGGCCACCGCGGAGGGAATCAACCTGTTAAGAACCTTAGGACAGGTGAAGTTGAAATAACATCTCAAAATCATGGTTTTGCCGTTGCTGCGGATTCATTTGGAAAAGATATAGAAATTACACATATAAATCTAAACGACGATACTGTAGAAGGTATTGAGCATAAAAAACACCCTGCATTCTCAGTGCAGTATCATCCCGAAGCCTCTCCCGGGCCGCATGATGCTTCATATTTATTTGATAAGTTTATCGAGCTTATGTCATAAATGTTTTTACAAGGTCACCTTCTTCTAAAGTGCATTTGTTTTCCCTTATGAGTTGAATACAAGTATCCCGTAAAAACAGCAGCTGCCAGGAATAGATAATCAAATTTTTGTATGGTTTGTTCCAGCATCGGAAGAATAACACCCAGGTCAAAATCCATAAGTGTATCAAGAAATGATATTCCCGTTTCACGCGATAAGTGAAAGATCACAGTAAGTATCTTTCCTAAAATGCATCCAAAAAAAGTAAAAAATGCCCCAATAAGTCCATAAATGTTGGTTGTGCCTTTGCCAAGTTTTCTTACAAAAAGAGCGGTAATAAATCCTATAGCAATTGCGGCAAGGCCCAATTCCTGCATCAATACTATCGTTACTCCAGTCCACACTATAGCTCCTGAAAGTGCTCCAATAAATCCGCCTATTACTGCTCCAACCGGGTTAGGGCCCATTTTTTACTCCTTGAAAAAGGATTTTTTCTCTCATCTCTTTTTCATATTCACTAATTTTATCACTCTCAGAACCTATTGTGTCCAGACACTGCTCTGCAAAATTAATGAGAGCTTTGTTGTTATCCGGATCATCTCTTAAGTCCTTGGAGATTGGCCAGATTATATTATCTATAAATCTTGTAAATACATCAACTGTTTTTCTTCTCACATCCCCATAGCCTTTAACTAATGAACCACTTTTTGCTGCTAATAGTCCCAGTTGCTGGTCTTTATTAGAATAATCCAGTGTAGTCTTGATGTATTTATTTATTACCCTGCTCTCATTTGCATATCTATGTGAATATGGTCTTAATGGTTTTAATTTTGTTAGTAGGAATAGTCTTAAAAACCCAAAGAACGAAGTAGTCTTTGGTTTTTGTGCAAATGTAATATCTTTTTGCCTTCTTTTCAGTCTTTTTAGTGGCGTATTATCAATAATTTTAATAACAGGGCTCATTATAAAGTCAGGCATAAGACCATAAATCTCATATGCATCTGGTTTAAGGTAGTCTGTAACATTAAAAATCTGGCTATCCTCAATCTTCATCTCTTCTTTGATATTGGAAAATCTTATGGATTTTACTTTTAGCTCAGCCACTCTTATTCCGTCTTCATAGCTCATAAGAAGCGCCAGGTTTTTTGAGAACTGTTCTGATATTAATAAATTATGTGTTTTATCGGCATTTATTACTTTATTAACCTTTTCAAGATACTTCTCTGCATACTCGGGATCCTGATAATCTATGAGTATATGAGCGGCTTCAATGAGATAAATATGCAGATTTTCTGGGAAAAAATTGTTTATATAATCTGAAATCTTTATAAAATCTTCTCTATATTTCCTTTTGGTTGTAATTTTCTTTTCGTCTAAATACTTTAGAGATTTAGCAGATTCTTTATCGCTGCCAGCCAAATTATTCATTGCATAGTCATATCCAATCTCATAAGCGTTTAGGTTGTTTTTAACGGCTATGCCTACCGATTCAATTGCAGTTCTAAGGTTATCGGACCGCAGAGCAATAGATTTTGATGCACCCAGTGCTCCAAACAGTATGGCATTTATAGCAAGATCATCCATACCGTTTTGTTTTGCAATCTGCTTAGCATCCAGGCCTATAAATCTGGAAGAAAATTCAATTGCTAAGTTATGAAGTTTGTCGTCTGAAAATATTCCGCTCGAAACAGGAAGTTTTTCAGGGGTTGAATAAATTCTGTGTGTGCTTGAGATGATACAGGTTTTTTTTGACCCATACCCCTGTTCTAAAACACGTCCAAGCTCAAGGAACTCCTGGCACAATATTATATCAATATCTCCTGGTATGGGATACTGTGAAAAGATTAATTGCGAATTGCTGCTGGTAGTATCAGCTTTATATGCTTCAATATAATATGCGGTGGAACCGCCTCTTTGAGCTAGCCCCGGAAGGCTTATGCTCTGTACTTCAAAGCCGCTGTTTAAGAATGCTGTAACGAGCCACTCGGTCATCACTCCACCGCCCTGACCTCCTACAGCTGGAATAAGAATCTTGATAATATCACTGGTACTTTGCATATCTAAATTTGGATTATAAAATGAAAAGCTGAATTTTAAAGAATAATTATTTAGGCTATTTTTAATTTAAAAGAGATATAAGATAGTTATTTACTCTTTTTGACAACTTATCAAGCATAGAAGGATTGGTTATTACATCAACTTTATAAAATGACGGGCAAAGCACGGCAGCATGTGCAATCTCTCCGCAAAGGCCACATCCCACACAAGAGCTTTCAATATGGGCAACAGGATCTTTTCTTAAAATATTTGGGCTTTGTTTAAGTGTAAGGGAAGGGCAGCCATTGTGACGCATACATGAATGATCACCGGTGCATACTTCAGCATCAACACCCAGTTTGGTCTGTACCGTTCTCTTTCCCTCATTAATATCTTTTTTAATTATTACTCTTTCTCTTCTGTCTTTTTCAAGCTGGCACTCTCCCCTGGAAATAATAACCCTAAGGCCGTCATCATGTTCATAAGCCTTTGAGAGGACTTTCATGGAATCTGATAAATCATACGGATCAACCTCTTTTATCCATTTAACACCTGCACCTCTTAGGGTCTGCTCTATGCTCATTGCAACCCCTTCCTTGCGCATATTCTCTCCAGATGTAGGGTTTTCATGATGCCCGGTCATGGATGTCCAAAAGTTTTCTAAGATGATTAGAATTGCATTCTGATTATTATATAAAGCATTTGCTACGCTTGTTGTAAGGCCGCTGTGCCAGAACGTGCCGTCTCCCATAAAAGAGATTGTTCTTTTATCGGTCATTTTAGAGATTGCGCCTGCAGATGCAAGACCTATTCCCATCCCCGTTATAGAATCACTCAGGTTAAAAGGCGGAAGGCCGCTCATTGAATAACATCCAATGTCTGATGCATAGTATGACCTGCCGTATTTTTCTTCTAATATTTTAATTGCAGTAAATATTGGTCTTTCCGGACATCCTGTACAGAAAATAGGATTTCTAAGTGTTACAGGCTCGTCTAAAAATGAGGATGCTTTTGAAATGTGTTCCTCTACTTCTAAGCTTTTTTTACTTATTGCCTGTTTTTTTGAAGGTGACTGTGCATTGGAAACTAGAAAATCACCTATTCCCTTTATTATTCTGTCCGGGGTGTATTCGCCATTTACAGGCATCATATCCTTTCCAAAAATATCTGAATAAATTTTATTTCTCTGCGCAATTGATCTTATCTGTTCTTCAATAAGATTTGGCATTCCTTCTTCTAAAACGAGTACTGATTTCTTATCAGAAATAAACTCGGTAATCTGCTCCGGTACAAGAGGGTAGGTCACATTTAGATTTAGAATAGATATACTGCTTTTTCCGGTAAGTTCTGCTTCTCCAAGGTTATAAAGACACCTTAACAGCGAATTATATAGACTTCCGTGAGTAATGATTCCGATATTACTGTCATCACCTATAAATAGTTCATTGATATTGTTATTTAAAATAAACTCTTTTGCAGCCGGTATTCTGCTTTCATATTTAAGTTTTTCCTGCTGCTGAGAGTAGGGGGGAAGGGGAATCTTTGTCACATCCTGAATTAACTCATCAATTGGACTAAGAGTGCTTATCTGAGGGGTTATATTATCCTTGCAAATCATTTTATTTCTTATATATGCAATGCGGGTTGAAAGAATAAACATAACCGGAAGGTTAGAATACTCTGAGAGTTCAAAACCCTTTTCTATTAAAAATGAAATTCTTCCAAGATCACCCCTGGGATCAATCACGGCCATAGATGATTTAAGTGCAAAAGGCATAGCTTTTTCTGCCACAATTGTGCCGTCACAACCATAATCCTCACCCACAATTATCATGGCCCCTCCTGTAACCCCTGATGAGCAAATATGAGCAAGAGCGTCCGAGGCTACATTGGTACCGACAATCTTCCAGTTTACTGAGCCCCTAATAGGGTAGTTTATTGAAGCTGAGAGAAGAGCTGCAGCAGATGCCTCATTGCCCGAACAGTCAAAATACATACCATAGTCTTTGAGTACCGGATCATATGCATCAGATATTACGTCTATAAGACTTGCAGTAGGAGCTCCCGGGTATCCACCTACATAACTTACACCTGACTGAAGAAATGATTTTAAGATAGTAAGAGGGGTATCACCATATAAGGTCTGACCCTCTCCCAGATTTAACTGCGATATTAAATCGTTAGAATAAACTGATCCCATGCCATATATTTTCACTAATAATTAATTCGATATCAAGAATAATTAAATATTAAGGTTAGATTAAAAATTAACTGATTGGATAAATTTCAATTTTATATTGCAATTCGGAGCTCGCACCCGTTCCTCTGAAGTTGCCAGAAATGGGATATGTATTTTGTGGCAGTGAAGAAGATGAGAGTGATATGTTTTTATCTCCTACAGCAAGTCCAAGGGTTGGATCATAACCTTTCCATCCGGCTCCCGGGATAAAAACCTCTGCCCAGGCGTGCAGCTGCCTGGTTTCAGTATCAATATCTATCTCATTATAACCGCTTGTAAATCTGCTTGGAAGACCAACACTTCTGCAGCACTCTATAAACAACACTGCGAGGTCACGGCAAGAGCCTTTATTTTCCTTTAGAGTCTTAACAGGTTTCCAGGGGTTGCCGGTTACTCTAATAATTTTTTCAAAATCCTGATAGATATAGTTATTAAGATTGAATAAAAATTCTACTGTTTGATTGTTGGAGTTATTGATAATTGGCTCGATCAAATCAGATATTTCTTTGCTGTGAGTGTATCTTGTAAGAAATGGGCTGTAAATTTTGTCTGAATTGTTAACGGGTAATGTATAAAAAGAGTCGTCTGTAATTAAAAAACTAAATGGATTAATATTTAGAGGTTCTACAATGCAATTACTTATGATAACTAATTTTTTATGGGTGCCTTCAAACCACGCTGTTATTATATTATTGTCTTCAAGGTCGAGTGTTTCATTTATTCCCTGAGGCTCTGGGATGATTGATAACCCATATTCATGTAGTTTTTGAAAACTATTACATTTTGGTTTTAACCTTAGCGTAAATGGCTCAAAAAATACTTCTCTAGAGTATGTGTATGTAGTTGTATGTTCTACTCTATATGATTTCATTCACCCTCTGACATTTCATTAAGTATACTAATGGGAATATCTGTCCATTCATTTGGCATATTTTTTACAAGTTTAATCAGACTTTCCTGCCACCATTTGGAAACGCTATCCAGATCTTCTCTTTCGTACCTGTGTTCTATGAATTTATAGCTGTCTTTTTTATACAGAACTATATCTAAGGGAAAATCCACATTATTAGCACTAGTTTTGGTAGCATCAAAAGCAAGGTATCCGGCTTTAAGCGCTTTTTCCATAGGTGAGTTATATTTGAGAGCCCTGTCCAGTATTGGTGTTCCAAAGCTTGATTCACCTATAATATAGTAGGGATTACCTTTTCCAACCTCTACCCAGTTTGCCTGTGGATATAGCATATACAGCTTGTGCTCTTTATCTTTTTCAAACTGACCGCCGATTATTGAATACAAATTAAAATTTAAATTACTTTCTTCAAGCGCATCTTTATCTTCTTCGTATGCTCTTCTTACCTGCTTTGCAAATGCATTTACTGCTTTGTATAGTTTATCATAACTTTCATTTTCATCCTCTAATATTTCACTGAAGTAAGTTAGAGCTTTATCCCTTACTGACCTGAGTCCTGATGTCATTATGAATAGGGAATGTCTTCCATGTGTGTGAACCGTCAGTTTTCTTGCAGTGATATATTGTGTACCTGAAGTTATCCGAGTATCGGCAATTCCCACAAGCCCGTCTTCTACTTTCATTCCAACGCAAAATGTCATATTTCAACCTCGAAAAAAGTTTTGTGAATGGAGTTTCCGACTATGTTTAAATCATACTGAAACTTATCTAAAAACTCATGAAGTCCCATCTTGATAATTTCATCTATCTGTGAATAGTCGAGTTCTGATGAGAGTTTGCCCAGGTATCTCTCGGCGCTGTTTTGATAAGTTCCATGTGAGCTGCCGGTAATGTCACGGAGTGAATTTTGGGAATTTATAAGGCAATATCTTAGTGATCTTGGAAAATCATCATCCATAATAAGAAAGTCTGCTACATTATCAGGAAGGATTCGTCTGTATCTTTTTCTATACATCTCAAGTGCACTTGCTGATTTCAGTAGTGCTGCCCACTGAATATAATCTATAGGTCCTCCAATCATGTCCACGCTTGGAAGCAGAATAAAATATTTAACATCCAAAATTCTCGAGGTTTTATCAGCACGTTCCAGTAGCCTGCCTATCCTGCCAAAATGCCAGCCTTCACCATGAGACATTGTTGTGTCCATAATTCCAGTAAAAAGATGACTTTCAAGTTTAGTTTTATTATAAAATTCATACAGGTTTTCAGGTATTTCAGATTGACTGGAGGCGTCATTAACAAAAAAGTAA
Organism: Thermodesulfobacteriota bacterium; assembly: GCA_041572575.1. Lineage (GTDB taxonomy): Bacteria > Desulfobacterota_D > UBA1144 > Nemesobacterales > N074bin48 > N074bin48. Next base: position 15,896 of record JBFFSH010000029.1, on the reverse strand, counting down.
TATTTATTAATTTGCTCCCACATCTCTGTAGAGATTATCTCTCTTACAGATCTTGCATTTTCTCTTGCTTTTTGGAGATTGGATATGATTGAATTGTCGTACGTGGTATCAAAAGTTAAAAACTGGATAACATTATCTCTATTTGGTTCACCATATTTTTGTTTAAATATTTCATTATCGCCTGTAATAATTACAAGAGGATCCCACTGTTCAGTTTCCTGATAAGGCAGGTCAAGCAGCAGGTTAAGGTTTACATCTACAAATCTTGCAATGTTCTCTGCCCTTTCTATATATCTGCACATCCAGTACAGTGAATTTGCAACTCTACTAAGCATATATTATTTACCGAGCACCCAGGTGTCTTTACTTCCTCCACCTTGTGAAGAATTTACTATTAGTGAACCTTTTTTAAGTGCAACACGCGTAAGTCCTCCGGGCATAACATAAATATCTTTTCCATATAGTATATATGGTCTTAAATCTACGTGTCTTCCCTCAAAATGATCATCTACAATAACAGGCACTCTTGAAAGTGATAATGTGGGTTGTGCTATGAAATTGCGCGGGTCAGAGTTAATTTGCTCTTTTGCTTTCTCCAGCTGTTTTTTCGTAGAATGCGGACCAACTACTATTCCGTACCCTCCGGATTCATTTGCTGGTTTTACTACAAGCTTTTCTATGTTGTCCATTACGTGTTGTTTCTCTTTTTCATCCCAGCATACATATGTGGGTACATTGGACAAGATAGGGTCTTGATCTAAATAATATTTGATAATCTTGGGAACATAAGCATATATGGTTTTATCATCCGCTATCCCTGTTCCCGGTGCGTTTGCAAGAGATACACGACCGTTTTTATATACTTCGAATAGACCCGGGACTCCTAACAAGGAATCGGGATTAAAGGCATTTGGGTCTATAAAGTCATCATCAATTCGTCTATAAATTACATCGACTTTTTCAAGCCCTTTTGTAGTTTTCATACATACATATCCATCAGATACTACAAGGTCTGTACCCTGAACCAGTTCTACACCCATTTGCTGTGCTAAAAACGAATGTTCATAATATGCTGAGTTGTATATTCCCGGTGTAAGAACCACTACGCTTGGGTTAGAGATAGAATCGGGTACAAGATTTTGCAAAGTATCCAGTAGCCTGTAATGGTAGTCATCGACGGGTCTAATATTTATATCAGCGAAAAGTTTTGGCAGTACTCGTTTTAATACAAGCCGGTTTTCCAGTACATAAGACACGCCGGATGGACAGCGCAAGTTATCTTCCAATACATAAAAACTACCGTCTTTATCTCTTACAATATCGGTGCCTGTTATATGACACCATATGCCTTTTGGTGGGTTTATTCCTTCGCATTGTTTCTTATACGATTTGCTCGATGTTATTAATTCTTCGGGAATGATTTTATCTTTAATTATTTCTTTGTCATGATAAATATCATCTATAAATAAATTTAAGGCTTCTATTCGCTGTTTTAGACCTGTTTCAATTTGTGCCCATTCACTGTGTTCAATTATTCTGGGAATGATATCGAAGGGGAATATTCTCTCTATCCCGGCTTCTTTTTTGTATACTGTAAAAGTAACTCCCATGTTAAAAAGAGCTGCTTCGGCTCCTTTTTGTCTTTTTAGTAGCTCCCCATCTGATAGTGAATCAATCCTTTTAATAAGATCGGCAGCTCCATTTCGGGGACTGCCTGGTTTCTCAAAATATTCGTCGTAAAAATCTTCTGTTTTATAGTTTGAAAAATTCATATATCTTTAATAAAAATAGAAATTATAATGCTCATTGTAACCAACTTATACAAATTCACAATGACATTATCTTATTAAATTTACTTATAATTTAATTATAGTCTTGACTTTGTTTTTAGATTTGTAATAATGTATATCGAATTTGGGTGGCAATACTGGAGAGGCACACCCGGTCCCATACCGAACCCGGCAGTTAAGTTCTCCAAGGCCTATGATACTGCCTCTTTCAGGGGTGGGAAAGTCGGTAGCTGCCCTAATTCTTTTTTTTTCTTCCTTAAATTCCCTCGACCAAACTAGAAAATAAGAATTGTTCTGTTATTATCCAGAATATGTCTCAAAAAACTAAAATCGGAGTTTTAGTATCTGGTAGCGGCACAAATCTGCAGGCAATTATAGACAGTAACATACCCTCATGCGAGATTACAATTGTAATAAGCAATAAACCAGATGCGTATGCTCTTAATAGAGCTGAGAAACATAACATCCCTGCCGAAGTTATAAACCATAAAGACTATGATAGCAGGGAAGCATTTGAGCGGCAGTTAATTAAATGTCTTGATGAGAAGGGAGTAGAACTTATAGTGCTTGCAGGCTTCATGAGAGTGCTTACCCCTTTTTTTGTAAAGCACTATAAACATAGAATAATAAATATCCATCCCGCTCTTCTCCCTTCATTTCCAGGAGTGAACTCAACCAAACAAGCCTTTGATTATGGTGTTAGGTTCACTGGATGTACAGTACACTTTGTAGACGACGGAGTTGACACTGGGCCTATTATTTTACAATCTGTAGTAGAAATCACACCGGACGATACTGAAGATACTTTATTAGAAAAGATACATGAACAGGAACATATAGTTTTCCCAAAGGCTGTGAGACTATTTTGTGATGGGAAAATCTCTATAGATGGCCGGAAAGTAATTATTTCCGATTAAAGCTTTCTGCCTACTGCTTTTGCTACAGGTGCTGCTTTTTTCATAAGTTCTGCAAACTTTTTGGGTTTTAAGGACTGACCACCATCGCTAACAGCAACCTCAGGATTATTGTGGACCTCTATAGCAATGCCGTCCGCACCCGCTGCAATAGCTGCAAGTGCCATTGGAGTAACATATTGCCAATAGCCTGTCCCGTGGCTTGGATCAGCAAAAACAGGTAGATGAGTTTTTTCTTTTAGCACCGGAATTGCATTTAGATCAAATGTGTTTCTCGTAGCTGTTTCAAATGTTCTAATTCCTCTTTCGCAAAGCATAACTTTTTCGTTTCCTTCAGAAAGTATATACTCAGCGCACATTAAGAACTCATTTATAGTAGTTGACATTCCACGTTTGAGAAGAACTGCTTTTTTGGATTTTCCAACTCGTCTTAGAAGTGAATAGTTTTGAGAGTTGCGAGCGCCAATCTGAAGTACATCTGTGTAATCTTCCAGGAGGTCAAGATCATCGGTATCCATAATTTCTGTTACGATTGGAAGGCCAGTTATTTCCTTTGCTTTAGCCAGGAGTTTTAGACCTTCTTCACCAAGACCCTGGAATGAGTATGGAGAGGTCCTGGGTTTGAATGCACCACCTCTTAACATTGTTGCGCCTGCTTTTTTTACAGCTTTTGCAGTGGTTATAAGCTGCTCCTCATTTTCTACTGAGCATGGGCCGGCTATTACGCATATCTTGCTGCCTCCAACAGTTGCTTTGTCTACTCTAAATCTTGAGGTTTGTTCGGTAATCTCACGGCTTGCAAGTTTGTAGGGCTGAGAAATCGGAACAACTTTTTCTACTCCTTCAAGCAGGCTTAGCCTCTCCAGGTGATTTACCTTTCCTCTGTCGTCTCCCACTACTCCTATTACTGACTTAAGAACCCCTTTTATTGCATGTGGTTTGTACCCGATTTCTATAATTGTCGATTTAACTTTTTCAATTTGTTCCTTTTTTGCCCCATTCTTCATTACTACAATCATTGTGTAATTTCCCTCGCTTTGTGTTTAGTTGTATAAATTGCCCATATTACATAATCAATGTTTCTTGTCAACATATGTGAATTGTTAATATAAATTATTGATACTCGTAACAATCTGAGCTATTATATAGTTATAATTAACATAATAAAAGTATTATGATTATAGTTAATTATGGGAGGAAAATAAAGTTATGTATAAAATATTTAAAATATTGATTGTAGGTCTATTACTATTTATTACAACTGACGCTGAGTTGGTACTTTCACAGGATGCAGGCGGAGCAGCAGCTCCGGCACCAGCAGCTCCGGCACCAGTAGCCCCTGGTGGAGGTGCACTCACGGCTCCTCTGCAGTTTCCCGAATATGTTGTTACTCCTAAAGAAGATCTCAATCAGTTTGAAAACTCAAAAGTAAGAAAAACCACCACTGAGTACAGGGAAGGTTCAAGCACAATTGGAAGATCTCATACTAAAAAGAGCAATGCTGAAATAAATGCAGAGATTGAAAGAAGAAGAGCAGAGCGTGAAGAAGCTGAAATTCAAGAAGCTGGTATTGATGCTGAAGTTACCGAGCCTGATGCAGTTACAGAAGATTATTCCGGAGACCTTAATGTCACGGGTAAGTCAAAGCTGTTTAAATGGAAGGATAAGGATGGAATATTACATGTTACCGACGATCCATCAGCAGTACCACCTGAGTATAAGGATCAGGTATTAAACAGTAACTAAAATAGTTTTATTGCTGCGCTATCTCACTTCTTTTTCTCAGATTTATCAGCTTTAGTAGCAAGCAGTGATAGCTGTCCTTCAATTTTAAATAGTGATTTGCTTATATCATCCACTTTTTTATTTAAAAAGTATAGAGTTATACCAAACGGTATAAGCACAAATAGTATGTGAAACCAATGCCCCGCACCGTTTCCAGCACTGCAACCCGTAAGTGATAACGTTATTACAAGAATCGTACAAACTAACATTAAATTCATTTCGTATCTCCTGATTATTTTAAGTGTTTGTTTTAATATAACTTAAATAATAAATTTCTCTTCTTTCTTTTATAAACTGTCTTTCAAATTTGGTAATAGTTCTTTGTGGTTTAGAATAAGAACCAAAATATTTCAAACTCGAATTTAGACTGTATAAGTCTGTATCGCGAAATTCTTCTAATATTAAATCCGAATATTCTTTATGGTCTGTTGCAATTTTTATTTGGCAGCATTGTCTTGTTATCTTATATAATTGTTTCAGAAGATCGTTTTTTATTATCCTGTGTTTTTGGTGTCTCTTTTTCGGCCATGGGTCGGGAAAATTTATGAAAACTTGAGAAAAGATGTCTTGTTCAAAAACCTGAAGTAGATCTATTGAGGCATCAAAATGCATGAACCTGATATTCTTAAGTCCAAGGCTGCTTGCATGACTTATTGCTTTTTTAAACCTGTTCTTTTTAATTTCCAGGCCTATAAAATTCTGCAAAGGGTGGTACATTGCAAGCTCTATTAGAAAATCTCCTTCACCAAAACCTATTTCTAATGATACTTCATGGGTGTTATTAAATATTGTTTTGAGATTTAGCGGAGGAAGATCAACGGAAAGATCAATATAATAGTCGCGGTAATAAGATAGATCTTTCATCCAGGCAAGATTTATTAAAAATTTTGTATAACCTTATTAATAATGTTTTCGTCAATTTTAATTCCATAACTTCCGTTATCTGAGTGCATAGTTCCAATCTCTGAAGGTATCGCAAACTCAATATTTCCCTTCCTTGTTTTTTTGTCGAGCTTCATTACAGAGACAATTTTAGATTTATCTATAATCTCCGGAAGTACAGTGGGAAGGCCTGCCTTAGAAAATATTTCTATTATTTCATTTAAATGAATTCTATCTAATATGCCCAGTTCAACAGCAACTCTAGCTTCTAAAACCATGCCTATAGAAATTGCATTTCCATGTGTGATTTTATAGTTTGATAGCTGTTCAACGGCATGTCCTATAGTATGGCCGAAATTTAGAATCTTTCTTAAGTTAGATTCCTTTTCATCATTTTCTACTACATATCCTTTTATTTCACAGCTTCTGCTAACAATATTGCTGAGTGCTTCTGTATCATAATTAAATATTCCATTTATATTTTTTTCTATATAGTGAAAAAAATCCGCATCATAAATAATTCCGTATTTTATTACTTCTGCCAGTCCTTCTGTTATTTCCTGTCTCTTTAGAGTTTTTAGAGTTTCTAAGTCAACATAAACCTTAACAGGCTGATAAAATGAACCAATGAGATTCTTTCCATATTCAGTATCAATTGCAGTTTTACCTCCAATGGAACTATCCACACAGGCAACAAGTGAAGTTGGATACTGAATATATGGAATTCCCCTGTTATAAGTTGCCGCTACAAATCCGGCAATATCACCAACAACTCCTCCGCCAAGGGCTATTATTGCAGAGTCTCTCGCCATGCCGTTTTTAAGCATCGTATCTTCAATAAATTCCTTATTCTTCCTGTTTTTTGATTGTTCTCCTGCTGGAATTGTTATAAGCAGGCATGATAAACCTTCATTTTTTAATGATTCTTGCAGTTTGCCATAATAAAGCTTTGATACGTTGCTGTCAGATACCACTGCATACCTGTATGCAAGTTCTTTTTCCTTTAATTCTTTGGCAAGCTTGTCAAAAAGTCCTCTTCCTATTTCTATTTGGTAGGATAGCGCTTTTGAACCTTTAATTTTAACGTCTATGATATTGGATTTGTCCTGCATATATTGTAGTTATCTATAGAAAATATCATTCAGTATATTTTAGTTTTGACCATACAGGGTAGGGCTTTAGTTTTTCCCTTCCGTTTAGTGAGGTAAGCTCGATTAAAAACAAGTAGCCTACTATATTGCCTCCAAGCTTATTAACGAGCTCTCCAACTGCTGCGGCCGTTCCCCCTGTTGCAAGGAGATCATCCACGAGTAAAACGTTTTCACCATGAGAAATTGAATCTTTATGCAGCTCAAGCACATCTTCTCCATACTCGAGGTCATAAGAGGCATTTATGGTTTCAGAAGGAAGCTTTCCGAGTTTTCTTACTATTACAAGACCCGCATCCAGTTTATATGCAAGAGCTGATCCAAATATAAACCCCCTGGCTTCGACTCCAACAATGTACTGTATGTTTTTGTCTGAAACAGTTTCAGCCATTGTATCAACGGCAAAAGAGAAAGCTTTAGGATTTTGGAGTAAAGGAGTTATATCATGAAAATTAATCCCTTCTTTTGGAAATCCCGGAATATCTCTTACATACTTTTTAAGATCCTTCATAGTTCATCCTCCTTACTGCTTTAAATATATTAGCGGGTTAACCGGTTTGCCATCCTTTCTTATTTCCAGATGCAGATGATTTCCGGTGGCATTTCCCGATGAGCCTACTTCTGCCACACTCTGGCCTTTTCTTACACAAGTTCCTTTTTTTACAAGATTTTTTTTGTTGTGCGCATATAATGAGGTTATTCCACTTCCATGATAAATTTCAACCACTCGTCCGTAATTACTATAACCCTTAATCTTGTTGCTGCTTTCAACTACAAGCCCGTCTGCAACAGCTTTTATATGTGTACCTTTATCTGCTGATATATCAATACCGCTGTGTAATCTTCTGCCTCTTTTGCCATATTTTGAGGTTAACCTTCCTTTGAGCGGCCAATCATACTGAGCATGCTTGGCAGACCCCGGTAAGCGAATTAATCTTCCAATCTCTATATCCGTATGGTCTTCTATACCGTTAAGTTCTATTAACTTTGCAACGCTTACATCATATTTTTTGGATATTCTGTAAAGTGTTTCACCCTCTCTCATTATATGATATTTATTAAATGTATAACTGCTTTTTTCTTTTATGCATCCCTGTACTTTGGTATCAATATATTTTTTTGATAATGTAGAAGGAGGTTCTGCTGGCAGTACGGGCTCAGGTTTTTTTGTGCCGCATGCCTGTAGTGTTACTATGAGAAATAGAATTAAAAGCTTTATCGACAGCTTGTTTAGGATTTTCTGCTTTAATAATCTGCTCTGATACATTCCAGGTGTTTATTCCTATTACAGGGATTTTAAGCCTTAACGCAAATGAAATTTCAGAAAGTGTACCAAAACTTCCTCCAATTGCTATAACTGCCTCAGATGAACTTGCAACTATTATGTTTCTACCCTGACCAAAGCCCGTAACTATGGGGATATCAACATACTTGTTTGCAGCTTTCGAGCTGTCTCCGGGTAGTATACCTACTACAAGCCCGTTTTGATCTTTTGCACCTTTTGATACAGCCTCCATTACCCCGCCCATACCGCCACATATAACAACTCCGTCCCGTAGGGCAATTTCTTTGCCTACTTCCTCTGCGATTTTATATTCGCTGGTACTTGCCTGAGATGGACCTATAACCCCAATTCTTGCTTTCATGACATTTATTTATGAAGGACAAATTTAATAACGTATATCCCTGCTACAAGCAATATGAAAAATAGTAAAGACAGCCATTTTAGATATTTTTCTATAAAGTTTCTTATACTTTCTCCATACAGGTATATAAGCACGCCTTCAATCAAGAATCTCGCCGATCTTCCAATTGCAGATGCGAGAATGAATATTGCTAGATTAATTTTAAATACACCTGCCGATATGGTAAATACCTTATACGGAATAGGGGTAAAAGCTGCACCTAATATAGCAAGAAAGGCATTTTCGCTATATTTTATACCCACATAATCAAATGTTTGCTGAGTAAAAAGATATTTGAAGAATAACTCACTTACCGATTCCCAAACAGTCCATCCGATCAGGTATCCTAAGACTCCACCTGCTATTGATGCCACAGAACAGATTAGTGCATAGATTATGGCTTTTCTGGGTTTTCCTAAACTCAGCGCAAGAAGAAGAGGATCGGGAGGAACTGGAAAGAAAGAGGATTCTATAAATGATACAAATGCCATTGCTGGAACACCGTATTTCGTGTCTGCCCAGTGAATTACCCAGTCATAAAGTCTTTTAAGCATGATTTTTTATTTTAAGCAGGTCCTTTTCTAAAAATTTTATATATTCATAGTCGGTTAGATCAAGTTTAATAGGGGTGATTGATACAAACCCGTTCTTTACGGCATCTATGTCGGAGTTTTCAAGATCTACAGAGCCCAGTTCATCTCCGCCTATCCAGTAATACTCTCTTCCGCGCGGATCTTTTTTTTCTACAACAGCATCGCTATACACTCTCTTACCCTGTCTTGTTATTTTGATCCCTTTAATATTGTCCGTATCAAGGTTTGGTATATTTACATTTAGTAAGATGTCTTTTGGAAGACCACACTCAAGTACATATTCAGCAATAAGCGCCGAATACGTACAGGATGCTGTAAAATCGAAATCGTTTCTTCCTTGAAGAGATAAGGCTATGGAGGGTATTCCCAGAAGTGTGCCTTCCATTGCTGCACTCACAGTGCCCGAATAAGTAACGTCATCTCCAAGGTTTTCACCTTTATTGATACCGGAGACCACAAGATCTGGCTTATTGTCCTTCAGAAGACCATTGATCGCAAGGTTTACACAGTCAGTAGGTGTACCGTCTACGCTGTATGAGTTTTCTGTAACCTTATCAATTCTAAGCGGCCTGTGTATGCTAAGAGCATGGCTTGATGCGCTTTGCTCCCTGTCTGGGGCAACAATGTATGTTTTTCCCAGAGGCTCAAGTGCTCCGGCAAGTGCATTTAGTCCGGCTGAGCTTATACCATCATCATTTGAGAGTAGAATTGTCTTTTTCATCAGCCTATTTTATATAAAGCTATAAAAATGTGGTCGGGGTGACCGGATTTGAACCGATGACCCCCGGTCCCCCAGACCGGTGCGCTACCAACTGCGCCACACCCCGAACGGAAAAACTATATACCAATACTGTATTTTGGGGAAAAATCAGGGAATAAGATAACTAATTAATATTAGTTAGTCGAGAGAATCTTTTACTGTTTTTAAGTCATTTAACAGTTCATGAAGCAGATCGGTGGCTTTGGATGTGCCTTTTCTCTGATTCGATTCTTCTTTTAGCTTTTTCTTAGCGCCTGCTATTGTATAGTTTTGGTCATAAAGCATATTCTTTATGCGAAGCACTGTAGAGATAGCTTTTCTGTCATAAAGGCGCTGGGACTTTCTTCTTATTGGCTGGATTTCGGGAAATTCGCTTTCCCAATATCTTAAAACATAAGGTTTTATTGCTGTAAAATCACTTACTTCTCCAATCCTGAAATATATCTTATCGGGCAGTCTTAGTTCTGCAGTGTCTTGTTTCATCTCTTTATCTCTTATTTAATAAACCCACATTTATTTATTAACCCACACTAATAAACTGTTTTTTATTGTACAACATTTTGAGAAAATTGGAATACATAATTTTAAATTGTTTAAAAAATCTATTAATTTAGGTACTAAACCTAATATGTTCCTCTAAATGTTTTTCTATGTATTTTACATACTCCATACCGTTTTATAAGCTCTAAATGTTCTTTTGTGGGGTAGCCCTTGTGCTTGCGAAAATTATATTCGTAATATATTTTATCATATTCTTCCATTATTTTATCCCTGGTTACTTTAGCAAGAATTGAAGCACATGCTATAGAAAGGCATTTTGAATCACCTTTTGTTATAGTATTCTGATCAAGGTTCATATTAATTTTGTTAATTCCATCAATAAGCAGGGCATTTGGGATTGGGGTTAGCTGACTTACAGCTAAATACATGGCTTTTAGGGTAGCATTAAGAATGTTTATTCTATCTATTTCATCCGGTTCAACTATACCAATCGCAAAAGATAAGGATTTCTCTTTAATAATATCAAATAAACTTTCTCTTTTTTTTTGAGATAGTTTTTTTGAATCATTTATCCCCGGTATATCCGTCTGTATTGGCAATATTACGGCTGCCGCTACAACCGGGCCTGCAAGCGGGCCTCTGCCGGCTTCATCAATACCGGCTACAAGCTTATTATCCTTCCAGTATGGAATTTCATAAGATGAATCAGGATATCTCAATATTTTTAGATAAGCTTATAGGATTTTAGAGATTTTTTAAGAGCCGCAAGGTTATCTTTTGCCATTTTGGAAAGAGGCAGTCTGAATTCATTTTTAACCATTCCCATGAGGTGCAAAGCAGTCTTAACAGGAATAGGGTTTGACTCTATAAATAGAATTTCGTTTAATTCAAGAAGCTTATAATGCAAATCTCTAGCTTTGTCTATTTTTCCTTTTTTGTAATAATTATATAAATCTGCCACCTCTTTTGGAGCAATGTTGGCAGTTACTGTTATAAAACCTCTGCCGCCAACTGAAAGAATTGGGAAATTTATTGCATCTTCTCCCGATAGGAGCGTAAACTCCAGACCTGTAAGAGCAAGGGTCTTGGATGCGGTTTGTACTGAGCCCGTTGCATCTTTTATTCCTACAATGTTTTTACATGAGCTGGCCAGTTTGGCAGTTGTCTGAGGGCTTAGGCTAACCCCAGTTCTTCCCGGTACGTTATAAAGAATAATCGGGATATCGACTTTATCTGCAATACCTGCAAAATGGCTGTATAGCCCGTCCTGAGTGGGTTTGTTGTAATAGGGTACAACAAGCAGCGATCCATCGGCACCAACTTTCTTTGCAAAACGGGTAAGCCTTATAGCTTCATCTGTGGAGTTCGATCCTGTTCCCGCGATTACAGGAACTCTGCCCTTTACCATCTTAACTATAAGCTCGATTACGTGCTCATGTTCTTCATGAGAAAGAGTGGGGGATTCACCCGTGGTTCCGCATGCTACTATCCCATGTGTACCATTTTCAATCTGAAACTCAACGAGCTTCTGCAGAGCAGACTCATCCACTTTACCTCTTGAAAATGGTGTAACTATTGCAACTATTGATCCTTCAAACATTTTTTAGTTCCTTTAATTTATAAAGCTTCATTATATTTTAGTGGGAAGTGAAATCAAGACAAGAAATGTTAGCCCAGTTTATTTCCGCACTGAGGGCAGAATTTGGAGTCCTGATCTACAAGCTTGCCACAGCCGCTGCATTTCTTTTGAGGTACTCCGTTTTGAGATACAGGGTATTTTTCTTTTGCAGACAGCAGTGTCTGTTCGAATACCCTGGAAAATTCATTAGCCCAGCTAAGTGAGTGCTTTGAAAATTCAATCACGTCTTCTGCTCTTCCTGTTTTTAGTGTTATTACTAGATCATCATCTGAGGGCTCTATTCTGTGAGACTTTATTTCCAGTAAATTAATTTCTCTAAAGAGCTTAAAATACTCAAGGTTTCTGATTATAAGAAGCCTTCTGTCCGTAAGGATACACCTTGAGTTAAAAAACATGTTCTTTTCATTGAAGTTTTTAGAGTTATGAAATGCCCTGTGATTTTTTATGCATTGTATAAGCTGCTCGTCTTCTTTTGTGTGTGATACAATACTGTCTTTAAGCTTATCTGAGATGGCTGTGGGGTCAGAACCCTGTCCTGATGAAAGCAGGTTTGATATTTTATCAAGTATGCTAGGCATTATTTTTGGCAATGTGTTTAATGAGAAGCTCGGCAATTTGAACTGCATTTAGTGCCGCACCTTTTCTAAGCTGGTCACCTGAGATCCAAAAACTTATTCCATTTTTAACGCTAAAGTCTTCGCGTATTCTGCCAATAAGACAGTCATCCATGCCGCTTGTAGTAATCGGCATCGGATATTCCGACTTTTCCGGATTATCTAAAACACTAAGCCCGGGGAAATTTGCAAAAGCTTCTTTAGCCCTCTCTATGGAAACCTTATGTTCAGTCTCCAAATTAACAGAGATGCAGTGAGACCTGAATACCGGAACCCTTACCGTGGTTGCCGAGAGTTGAATTTGATCATCACCGAGTATTTTTCTGGTTTCATTATGAAGCTTCATCTCTTCTTTGGTGTAGCCGTTTTCTGTAAAGCTGTCTATATGAGGGATAACATTGTAGGCTATTTGGTGAGGAAATACCTCAGACTTAATCTCTTTTGAGTTTACTATAGCACTTGTCTGGGCTTTTAGTTCTTCGATTGCCTGCGCTCCGGCGCCCGAAACTGCCTGAAAACTCGTGGCGACTACCCTTGTGATTTTTGATATATCATATATGGGCTTTAGCCCCATTATGGTTACAGCCGTAGTGCAGTTAGGGTTAGCAATAATATTTTTTTTATTATAATCTGAAATAGCCTCAGGGTTTATTTCTGGAATTATTAGCGGAACATCAGCGTCCATTCTATATGCTGAGCTATTGTCTATTACAACTGCTCCCGACTCAGCGGCAATTGGAGCAAACTCAAGGCTTCTGGAAGACCCAGCAGAAAAAAGAGCGATATCTATATTTTTAAAAGAGTCTTCTGTAAGCTCCGAAACCTTTATGGGCTCACCTTTGTACGGCAGGCACTTTCCTACTGATCTCTCGGATGCAAGCAGGGTAAGCTCTTTTACTGGAAAGTTCCTTTGTTCTAAGATGCTTATCATCTCTACTCCGACTGCACCAGTTGCTCCGGCAATGGCTATATTATATTGTTTTACGCTCATTTCTATTATCTCGTTTATATATTTTTACTTTTTTGTTCCAGTATATCTAACTTATCAATATTTTCCTGTTCAGAGCTGTCAACCTCAGCGCTAAACCAGGCATCTAGAATTTCTTTTGCTACTGCCTGGGTAATAAGCCGTAGGCTCATGGCAAGTATATTCGCATCATTCCATTTCCTGGCACCCTCGGCGGTTTGTGCATCTGTACAAAGAGCAGCCCTTATTCCTGCAACCTTATTTGCAGCCATACTAACCCCTGTGCCGGTCCAGCAAAACAGTATACCCTGATCACAGTTTTTGCCTGATACCCTCCGGGCTACAAGTTCTGCTACATCTGTCCACTGCTCCTTAGTACCCGCAAGAGGCCCGTAAAGCTCTGTGTCTATTCCCCTGTTGTTAAGCTCTTGTATAACAAAGTCTGTAAGAGCTGTTTTTTCATCACTACCAATTGCTATTTTCATTTTTTTCATATCTTAAATAACAATTTATATACATCAAGTTATAAAAATTCATAGTATAATAAGTCTATATTTTTAAATCCTGAAATAAAGAGATATTATTATTTACAGGTTTTATGCTATTTTATTCATTAGTCTTATTGACCCAAATTTAATTTATCTATAATATTTATTAATTATACAAAGGAGATAACCGGGATCGATTACATAGAGCTTGACAGGAAAATATCAAAAGCATTTCAGCTTCCAAAAGACAGCATGTTTGCCCTTACCGCAGATGATGATGGAAAGCTGCTTGAGTTTGCCTACCCATTGCAGTTTAAGGGAAACGTTATTCCTGTAGACGGCAAAAACATTGCGGGCAGGGTTATGATCTCAAGAAGGCCCTATCTCTCTAACAATGTTCAAAAAGACAAGAGCCATATATTCTTTTCCTGGCTAATTGGCGGTAAGGTACTGCCGGTACAAAAAATGATAGTCTATCCTGTAATATTTGCTGAACGTGTAATAGCAATACTAAAAATAGTAAAAAAAGGCCCTGATCCGGAAACCGCCGGAAGTGACTTCAAAAGGTCTGACCTAAAAGAGCTGGATACAATAGTTAATACTGTCTTAACACTTCATGTGGTAAAATAGCCCTCTACATGAACTATCTTGATTTAGCAAAGAAGTCAGCTCTTGAGGCCGGCGAACTGTTACTGCAATATCTTGGTAAGATTACAAGCTATGAACTTAAATCTCCAAAGAGCGTGCTTACTGAAGCGGATACCGCAGCCGAAAAGCTTATTATTAACACAATAAAGTCTCAATATCCTGATCATGGAATTCTAGCAGAAGAATCCGGCGATAATGTTAAAGGCGCTAAGAATATATGGATAATAGATCCGCTTGATGGCACAACTAATTTTGCACATGCATACCCGTTTTTTTCTGTCTCCATTGCTCTGCAGATAGATGGAGAGGTTGTAGTAGGTGTGATATATAATCCTGTAAAAAAAGAATTATTCAGCGCCCATAAGGGTAAGGGGGCATATTTAAACAATAATCCCATATCTGTTTCTAAGGTTGATGACCTTGAACTAAGCCACCTTGTAACAGGATTTGTATATGAACATGACTGGATGGTGAAAAAAAATCTTGAGTATTTTGAACAGTTTATATATAAATCACAGGCGGTTAGAAGAGACGGTTCGGCAGCCCTTGACCTGTGTTATGTAGCATGCGGGCGGTTCGATGGGTTTTGGGAGATGGGTCTTAACCCCTGGGATACGGCAGCGGGAGTGCTTATATTAAGGGAAGCCGGGGGAATAGTTACAAACTTTTCAGGCACTGAATTCACTCTGGATTCAGTAGAGCTTCTTGGAAGTAACAGGCTTCTTCATGAGGTTATGCTTAAAATCCTTAATATTTAAGGAAATCCTATAACAAAAAGATTATTTGTCTTGCAACTGTGCACTAAAGAATACAAAGTTTAATTATTAGGAAAAATAAATCGGCAATTCTTCATAACCTACTTTAATAATTAGTATTTATCCTTCTTGAATCACGAAATATATCTACTTGAAATAGAAAAAATAACCAAATTCAGACTAATATAACCAAGAATTAATCTTAATTTTGTAACTTTTTTTAACATACTCTAAGAAACTACTTGAATTATCATTTGTAATATATTATAATTATTAACAAATAAAGAATTGTTAGGATGGATAGAGGGAGGATGATGAAAAATAATATTTCATTCCCTATCACTTCTAACTGGCAAATTGGAAGTGAAAAGATATGAAGAGAAAATATGCGAGGATGTTTTCTCGGCAGGTTTCAGATGAGGGTGTCAAATATATGATTGATGAGATAAAGGATATGTCGTACGAAGAGGCACTTAAGATAAATAAGGAAAACAAGGATTCAATCTGGATTCCAATACCCGATGGACTTTATGAAAAATGGGTTAAAAACCTGTATGTGGGAGATAAAAAGCTTTTAAAGCAATAATAAATTAATAATAAAGTAATTTAAGCCATCTCTAACCCCTCCTTTACTATGGGTTTAAAAAAAGGTTTCTGCTTGCTGGGTAGGAACCTTTTTTTGTATTAAGACTTTAAAAATACAGTTTTGGTGTTGAAATTTAAATTT
>JBFFSH010000028.1:0-30313 GCA_041572575.1 Thermodesulfobacteriota bacterium | reverse complement strand
TCTTGCATGTCTTGTTTTTTCCATATTTTGCGTGTGAAAAAATTCGTGATATTTTTCCCACTGTTAATTGCCATGAATACCGCTTTATCATTGCTCTTTATCATATATACTACTCCTAACAACGTCTAATGCCCTAATCTATTATAATATTACTACTTAAGCTTCAACAATAATATTATAAGCAATTAAACTCCATGAATAAATATATATTCATATTATTAGTTAGTGTGATTTTCATTTATTCACCAGATCCTGCAAACAGTGAGGATATTGAGTATAGAACAGTCGGACTCAGACTAGGAACCTCAAACTATAATGAGAGGGATTTTAGATCCCTTGAAATCGATACAAATATTGGGCTTCCACTTACATATAAAATCTATAGCAGTCCTAATCTTTATATTAAACCAAAACTCAATTTTTCTGCAGGCGGCCTTAAACAAAAGAAGGACACTGGATACTTTTTTACTCTTTCAGGTGGGCTTGCTCTTTTTGCCATAGATAACAAGCTTGTTTTTGATCTTGCAGGTGGAGGAGCGCTTGTTACCGAAGACGATATAGGTGAGCACAATTTTGGAGGACCTTTTCAGTTTGCAGCACATGGGGGGCTGGCATATAAACTTACAGAGAAATTTCTGGTAGGATACCGATTTTACCACCTGTCCGATGCCGGAATATTCGATGGCAGGGGGCTTAACAGGCATCTTTTAGAACTGGCTTTTTATTTTTAATAACTCAAAATACTTCTATATCTTCCAGGTGAACATCATAGTCAGCATCCTTGATAGTCTTGATTATTTCTTCTAAATGATCCGTTCCCAGTGTCTGTATTACAAATTCAACCTCGGCAGATTT
Organism: Thermodesulfobacteriota bacterium; assembly: GCA_041572575.1. Taxonomy (GTDB): domain Bacteria; phylum Desulfobacterota_D; class UBA1144; order Nemesobacterales; family N074bin48; genus N074bin48. The sequence goes on along the minus strand of JBFFSH010000028.1, from coordinate 29,458 downwards.
AAGTGATAGATTCGTAAAGGCTCTTTGGTGTCTAACTTCAATAATATTAGCATTGGAGTTTCCAAGAAGCTCTGTAACGTCGGATAAAGAACCCGGAACATCGGGAATAATAATTTTTAGCCTTGCAAGCCTGTGAGTTCTTGCAAGCCCCCTCTGTATGATTGATGAGAGCACAAGAAGGTCTATATTGCCACCTGAAAGAATGAGCCCCGTCTTTTTATCGCTAAACTTTTCCTTATCCTGCAACATTGCTGCAAGTCCTACAGCCCCTGCTCCTTCTACAACGCTTTTTTCTATCTCTAAAAGAGTTAGTACAGCTTCCTCAATCTCGATTTCACTTACAAGCACTATTTCATCAACCAAATCTCTAATGATTTCGAGTGTAAGGCTTCCGGGAGTTTTTACGGCAATACCATCTGCAATACTACTTGATTGGAATACAGCTTCTTCTGCCTTCACCGCTTTATACATAGAAGGATAGTTTTCAGTCTGCACTCCTATTATTTTTATATCTTGTTTTATTGCCTTTGCGGCAATTGCATTACCCGAAATTAGACCGCCACCCCCGATAGGTACTACAAGCACATCCAAATCCGGATAATCCTCAAGCATTTCAAGCGCTATAGTGCCCTGCCCTGAAATAATCTTCTCATCATTGTAGGGATGAATAAGTGTTAAGTTTTTTTCTGACATTAATTTTTTTGTATACTGCCCTGCTTCAAACAAATCTTTTCCATGCAGAACAACTTCAGCGCCAAAAGACTGTGTTTTTCTAACTTTTACATTTGGAGTATTTATGGGCATCACAATTGTTGCCGGTATATCCAATGACTTACTATGATAAGCTACTGCCTGAGCGTGGTTTCCGGCAGACATTGCTATCACACCCTGCTTCTTAGTCTTGTCATCCAGAGAAAGGAGTTTGACTAGTGCCCCTCTATCCTTGAATGACCCTGTAAACTGCTTGTTTTCGAATTTAAGTATAGTCTCAGTGCCCGTGAGTTTTGAGAGTGCAAGCGAAACAGAGCAGGGGGTATTAAGAACCCTGTCTTTAATGATATGTCTTGCTTGCTGTATGTCATTTAGTTTTATGCTCATTTGATATTATGAATTAATAAAGATTTTATTTAACAAATATTATATAGTTATATTAATATAATATTTTTAAACTACGAATAATTAATATGGCAGAAGACTTTGATACTGAGATACAAAACAGGGTTACGGCAATATTCAGTGATATTGTGAAGCCTTTAACAGATGAGCTCATTTCTGATTTTAATGGAGTGGATGGCATACAAGCAGAATTGGTATCAGATATTCCTGTCATAATGGGTATAAAACAATATAAGTCCATAATGTTTAAACTTCCGACCGGAGTGGAGCATGTGATCTGCGTTTACTGGGTTGATGGCGGAAGCGAAATTGTAGCAGAAAATATTAGGATGGTTACACTCAACAGATCGTTTGATATCTTTGATCTTGATGTGGATGAGCTTAAGAAGACCATTAAAGTGCTTGCAGGTCTTGGTAAGCATGTATGAATATTTTGATAAAAAACGATGCTGACTAACTTCCAGTGGTTATCTCTTATTACTATTTTACTGGTTACTTTTGCAGGTGGGTTTTATCCACTTTTCCGGCAGCAAAAGGAGCAGCAGTCAATTGGTGTTTCCTTTGGACAGGCTTTTACAGCAGGGGTTTTTTTGGCCCTGTCACTTACTCTTATGCTTCCCTCATCGCTTCATTTGTTAGGTAAGGCATTCCCTAAAGTGGATTATCCTATAGCTACAGTAATTGTGATAGGTGCATTTTTGTTCTTACTTGGTCTGGAACATTTTACAAGACACATTCACAAAAAGAGCAACAGTAATGTAGACGAGCCAGCGCCTGCAGGTATTCCTATAATTATGACAGTGATGATTGCCATTCCATCATTCTTTCTTGGAACAGCACTAGGCGTAAGTGAAACATCTGCTGCATTATTTATATGGATAGCCATAATGGCTCATAAATCATCGGCTGCATTTGCTCTTGCTCTAAAGATGGTTCGGAGCACACTCAAAAAGCATCAGACTTATATTATTTTTAGTCTATTTGCACTCTCGACACCTGTTGGGATTGTTGTTGGTCAGGATATACATCAATATCTTTCAGAAAGCACCATGATAATAGTTAAGGGGACGATTCTGGCTCTTGCCGCTGGCACTTTTTTATACATGAGTACACTGCATGAACATGAAGATGCACCTATGATTAAAAGCTGTAAAAATAAAAGAGGGTTCGTTATAATGCTCAGCGGTTTTGTTATTACCGCTATTGTTCGTCTGCTCATCGGTGCAGCACATCATATGAAATAACTAGTAATATCTATCATTGACATTCCCGGCAATTTTTTATATAAGAAAAGTAAGTAATAAATATAGTGGGGTGAGGTGTCTAATGATAAAAAGTAAAACCAGCATATCTATCATCTTATTGTTGTTATTTGCTCTCTTGGCAGGTTATAGCACCCAGGTAATAGCCGGCAGCGCCGGTCCATATGCAAGCGGTCATGGCAACCTGGTAGAAGAAGGTGATCTCAGAACGTTTTCTTTTCATGCAAGGGAATTAAAAAACAGCAAGGTTATTGGAAGTCTTGTATTAAAAAACCGTAGTGTTGGAGTCCGGGTCAAAGCAAAACTGGACTGCCTTGAGATTAATGGAAACCAGGCAACAATGAGTGGAATTATTACGCAGATAATGGGAGAAGGCCTCGACAGTCTTCTTGGCGACGAGGTTTGGTTTCGAGTAGAAGACAATGGAGAGGGGTTTAGAAACACCGGTGATCGCATGACTCTTTTAATAGTGGAAGTAGATGAGCCTCCCGATCCAGATGAATGTACGGAGGATCTGGGATTGGGTTTAATGAATATCCGTGCAGGAAATATTCAGGTAAATCCTTAAACTAATTTAAATAATCTGACTACTGGATTAGGTACATATATATCCGTTAATTTCACAAATTATTAAGATTAAAATATTTATTTATCCGGTTATACAGAGGAGGGTTATATTTTTATCTCACAGGTGACCATAGTTACAACGTCTCTACCATAGAAAATAAAACACAGGAGAACACTAATGCAAAAACAGAAAAAACTCGGCGATTCTAAACAAAGTCCCGTTTTAACACCGCTTTATACTCGGGACCCTCTCACATCAAATATACCAAAATACGAAATACCCAAGGGCGAAATGCTGCCCGACACAGCATATAACCTAATTAAGGACGAGCTTATGCTAGACGGTAATGCAAGGCTCAACCTAGCAACTTTTGTTACCACATGGATGGAGCCGGAAGTCACTAAACTTCTCACCGAAACATTTGAGAAGAATATGATCGACAAGGACGAATATCCCCAGACAGCCGAGATAGAGATGCGCTGCGTTAATATAATTTCGAGACTTTGGAACTCACCTGAAAATGAGATTGCAACCGGCACTTCGACAATAGGTTCCAGCGAGGCTTCTATGCTTGGGGGTATGGCTCTTAAGTGGAAATGGAGAGAGAAGATGAGAGCAGCCGGAAAACCTACGGACAAACCGAATATGGTAATGGGTATAAACGTTCAGATATGCTGGGATAAATTTTGTACCTTCTGGGACATCGAGCCGCGGTTTGTACCCATGGAAAAAGGCCGGTATATAATGGACGCCGAGCAGGCGGCAGCTCTTTGCGATGAGAACACGATTGGTGTGGTCGCTATTATGGGAAGTACTTTTGAAGGGAGCTATGAGCCTGTAAAGGAAATAAACGACGCATTGGACAAGCTGCAAAAGGAAAAAGGTCTTGATATCCCCATCCATGTTGACGGAGCAAGCGGCGGTTTTGTTGCCCCGTTTCTACAGCCAGATCTGGAGTGGGATTTCCGCGTGCCCCGTGTGCAGTCAATTAATACCTCAGGGCACAAGTACGGACTTGTCTATCCGGGTATAGGATGGATCATTTGGCGTACTGAAGAGGCACTTCCTGAAGAACTAATATTTCGGGTTAACTACCTAGGTGGCGACATGCCGACTTTTGCCATCAACTTCTCACGTCCCGGAAACTACGTAGTAGCACAGTATTACAACTTCCTGCGTTTAGGATTTGAGGGCTACAGACGCATCCATCAGGCAAGCCAGGACGTTGCTCTTTATCTCTCGGCAGAGATAGCCAAGCTTGGGCCTTTTGATTTGCTAAGCGACGGTAGCGATATTCCTGTTTTTGCATTTAAACTTAAGGATAAAGTGTTAAAGAGCGGCAATTATACCGTGTTTGATCTATCTGATCGTTTGCGGCAACGAGGTTGGCAGGTTCCGGCGTATACTTTTCCAAAAAACTGTGAGAATATAGCTGCCCTACGTGTTGTAGTAAAAGAAGGGTTCAGTCGCGACCTTGCCGATATGCTGCTTGAAGACCTTAGGCGTCACATCGAATGGTTCGATGCGAATCCCAGTCATAAACCCACAGAATGCAGGACTTGTTTTGGGCATTAATTGTTCTAAAGCTGGTAAAACTTTGCCCTATCCTGAAAAATGAATAGATAGAAGGAGGAGTAAATATGGTCTATTTAACTAGGTTAAAAAAAGATGCTCCTGAAAAGGGAACGGGCATTCGCTTTGCCATATACCAGGCTGAGAGACCAGTAGGTACCATAGAGGCAGTTAATGAAAACATCCTTATGCTGGAAGAAGCTGTTAAAGAGGCTAAACAATTTGGTGCTCATCTCATAAGCTTTCCCGAATTATATCTGCAAGGCTACACTATGACTCCCGATGTGATAAAGGAGCTTGCCGAAACCGTTGACGGCCTGTCGATTACGCGAGTAAGAGCGATCGCAGAAGAAAATGAAATTGGCATCATTTGCCCTTATGCAGAAAAAGATGAAAGCTCTGGAAAAACCCTCTATTATGATTCAATTGCTGTGATAGATTCTGATGGGACGCTGCTACACAATTACCGAAAGACGCATCTGTTCGGACAAGCCGAGAGAAATAATTATTCATTTGGATATTGTGATACAAATGAGGATCCTTATATAGTCTGTGAGATAAATGATTTTCCAATTGGTGTGCTGAACTGTTACGAAGCCGAGTTTTTTGAGCTATCAAGAATACTAGCCTTAAAAGGTGCTAAACTCATCGCTATACCTACAGCTGCCGATTATTATTACAACCTTCCAGATGGAAAGCGCACGACCGTTCCTTATCCTGATATTTCAACAAACCTTATTCCGGCTCACTCGTTAGAAAATCACTGCTTTATCTCTTACTGTAACAGATCTGGATCAGAAACGGTTGGATCGGGTACTTGGCAGTACAGAGGAAACTCTATTATTTGTGGGCCTCACGGCGATACTTTAATAGCCGCAAGGAATGAAGATACGCTCATGGTAGCAGATATTATCCCCGGCGACTACTGTGCTACACATCCTGAGGGGGCATATCTCAAGAACCGCAGACCGGAGCTTTATAAACAATTGGTTGAGATGGAAGGTGCGTTTGAAGGCGGTTATAAGTACAAGACGCCGCCGGAATGATCTATTATAATGGATCAAGGTTCAAAGATGAAAAGTTATTGATTCAAATTTCTATTAAGCCTATAATGAAAATTATTGGAGGTAATTATGAGCAATCAATCAAAAATGACACCTCATCTTAAGAAAAATATATTCGGGGGAGTTGTCGGAAACATCCTTGAATGGTACGACTTTGCGGTGTTTGGGTTTTTTGCTCCTATAATAGGCTCGCAATTCTTCCCTTCTGATAATCCGATGGCAGCACTCATAAAAACTTTTGGGGTTTTTGCCGCAGGTTATCTGATGCGCCCAATAGGAGGAATAATCTTTGGACACTTTGGAGACAAGCTTGGCAGAAAGCGGGCCCTGCAGCTCTCTGTGATGATGATGGCAATTCCAACTACACTCATAGCTTTTCTTCCCACACATGCGCAGATTGGGCTTTTGGCACCAATATTACTCGTATTGATACGACTTATTCAGGGAGTATCTGTAGGTGGAGAACTTGTAGGTTCAATTTCTTTCATAACCGAGATCGCCCCTAAAAACAGACGCGGTTTTTTTGGCAGTTTTTCTGTATGCAGCGCAGTCGGAGGTATTCTTCTTGGCTCTGCCGTTGCAACAATAGCGCACGGAGTGTTTGATGCAGAATTTCTTAAGAACTGGGGATGGCGTATACCGTTTTTGCTTGGGTTTGCAATTGGAGGGTTTGGGCTATGGATGAGAAAGGGCATGGTGGAAACTCCTCAGTTTGAAAAGGTGAAAGAAACAGGTGATGTCGGAAAAAGTCCTGTTATTGAAGCTGTAAAGTCTATGCCGGGCATGATCGCTCATGTAGTAGCCATGCTTGTGCTGTATGCCGGGGGATTTTATATGCTCTTTGTCTGGTGGCCTACATACCTAACCACCATAGTTGTTCCTCCAATATCTCATGCACTAATGATAAATACAATTAGCATGGTGGCGCTTATGTTTTTAATACCTGCTGCTGGATACCTCTCAGACTTAATTGGTCGTAAAACTGTGCTTGGAGCGGCGTTTTTGGGTATGGCAGTACTTGCTTACCCACTTGTAATATGGACTGACCATGGAGTATTCAGCTCTGCCCTAATCTCTCAGTTAATCTTCGCCATACTCATTGGTGGAGCCTTGGGTCCAATGGCAGCAACCCTTGTAGAACTTTTCCCGACAAGAATAAGATTTAGCAGCATCGGAGTTTCATACAATATTGCACTTGCTATTTTCGGAGGCACCGCTCCGCTTGTTAGCACGTGGCTTGTATCGCGTACAGGGGATATTGAGTCCCCTGCCTACTATTTAATAGCCATGGCAGTTATCAGTCTCATAGCTACTTTAACAATTAGTAAAAAGCTGGGTGGGGAGCTTGAGGACTGATTGAATCAAAGAATAACTACAATTTATTGTAAATATATAAAAATCACTATTCATTACTGATCTGGTTTGTCTTCAAAATGAGAAGAGTGAAAAATGGTTAAAAGTAAGAAAATCACTCAAAATAAACAGCTCAGCCGTGAAATAGGGTTTGTTGCACTGCTTTTTACAGGGATTACGGGGATGATAGGCTCGGGGTGGCTCTTTGCTTCTATGTATGCTGCTCAGATCGCCGGCCCGGCTGCGATTTTCTCATGGTTTATAGGCGGTTTCGTCGCAATCATTCTTGCGCTGGTTTATGCGGAGCTGGGAGGGATGCTCCCCGTAGCAGGGGGTATCGCGCGTATACCGCATTTCTCTCACGGAACGATCAACAGTTTTATGGCCGGGTGGTTGTGCTGGATAGCATATGTTACCACGGCACCTATAGAGGTAACCGCTGTTTTAGAGTACTCATCTAACTACTTTCCGTGGCTTACCATCAACGAGCATGGCGAGAGGGCACTTTCAAAAGAGGGGGTCTTTGTAGCTAGTATCTTGATGCTTATTTTTGTGATTATTAATATGCGCGGGGTAAAGTGGCTTGCAAACGCGAATACTACAATCACCTTTTGGAAATTATCCGTACCCGTTATTGCCCCTATTGTACTTATTATTGTTGGATTTCGCATGGAGAATTTTCATGACTTTGGGGGGTTTGCTCCAAACGGGGTTGCCGGAGTATTAGGGGCGGTTTCCAGTGGTGGAGTGATGTTTTGTCTCTTTGGCTTTCGTACCGCTATGGACATGGCAGGTGAGGTAAAAAACCCGCAGCGTAACGTCCCTCTGGCCATGATTGGGGCTGTAGTAGTTAGTCTTATCATATACATAATTCTGCAGGTAGCGTTTATAGGTGTAATTCCGCCTGACCATCTGCAGGGTGGCTGGGCCAAAATATCAGAGAGTGTACCCGGGGGGCCATTTGCAGCATTTGCCACAATACTGGGTGTGCAGTGGCTTGCAATTGCTCTATATAGTGATGCAATACTTTCCCCGTCAGGCACAGGACTTGCTTACACCGGAGCTACAGCACGTATCAACTATGCTATGTCTAAGAACAGGCAGATCCCAAGAATCTTTGAAAAGCTCAACCGTTTTAATGTGCCGATATGGAGTCTGGTGTTCAATTTCATAGCCGGTATGCTCATATTTCTTCCCTTTCCGGGATGGTCTGAGCTTGTTGGTTTTATAAGCTCTTCGGTCGTACTGTCTTTTGCTTTTGGCCCTGTTTCTCTTGCTGCACTCAGGTATCAAATTCCAGAGCTGCATAGGCCGTTTCGTATACCATATGCTACTGTTTTTTCAGCCGTTTCTTTTATTTTTGTTGGATTTGTTATTTACTGGACAGGCTGGGAGACTAATTGGAAGGTTTTTCTTGCAGCCCTGATGGGCTTTATAATACTCGGTATAACACGCATGACTAATAAAGAATCTGCCGACATGCTCAACTTAAAGCAGTCCCTATGGTTTTTGCCATACATTGTGGGGCTGGACGTAATCTCCTACCTGGGAAGCTATGGAAAAGGTCTTGGGATTATAAACGAAGCAGTAGCCATGGCGATAATAACCATTTTCTCGCTTGCTATTTTTGTACTTGCCCTCAAACTTCGTCTGCCTGATGAGCAGGCAAGAAGATTTGTGAGTGAAGAAGAGCAAGGTACTCCTTAACAACTGACTATGTAGAGAAACACTCTAATATACTCATCAGATATGTTGAGATAATAAAATTGCAGTGTATACTATGTATATACTTTTTTAAGGAAATTGTTATGGTTACAAAAATTCAAAAATGGGGAAATAGCCAGGGGCTCAGAGTATCTAAATATATTTTGGAGAAGGCCAAGATTGAAGTTGGTGATGAAGTGGATATGACGGTTAAAGACGGAAAGATTATCATTAAGTCTGTAAAACCAAAAAGGGGCAAGAAGAAACTTGAGCAGCTCGTATCAAAGATAGATAAAAACTATAACCCTTCTGAAGAAGACTGGGGAGCGCCAGTAGGCAAGGAAGTCTGGTAAGTGGCAGCTTATATACCTAAAAAAGGTGATTTCGTAACCCTAACTTTCGATCCACAATCAGGTCGCGAACAAAAAGGCAGGAGGCCAGCGCTTATTATAAGCAACGACCTATTCAATAAAGCCACCGGGCTTGCAATTGCATGTCCTATTACCAACACCGACAGAAATGTACCATTTCATGTAAAAGTTCCCAGCGAGTCACAGCTAACAGGTTTTATTATGGTTGATCAGGTTAAATCAATTGATTATATAAGCAGAAAAATAAAGTTTGTTGAAAAGGCTTCACCTGAAATATTTAATGAAGTTTTAGAAATTCTAGATGCGCTTATTTATTAACTCAGTTATAAGAACTCCTAAATTCCAAGTGTTCTTCAAAGGGAAATCGTGTGAACTCTTCCTTGCCGTCAAGTTCTTCTACACTCTCTGCACCAAATTCTCTGAGTTTTGAAATTACTTCCTGAACCACAGTCTCCGGTGTTGATGCGCCTGAGCTAAGTCCTATAGTCATATCATCTGAAAACATATCTTTATCTAAATCCTCTATTCCTTCTATTAAAGATGCTTTTTCTACACCGCATGACTTAGCAACCTCTACAAGACGGTTAGAGTTGGAACTTTCAGGAGAGCCCATAATAAAAATCATATCTGAGTGCTTTGCAAGCTGCTTCACAGCATCCTGCCTGTTTTGGGTAGCATAACAAATATCCAGTTTTGATGGAGCTACAATCTTTGGAAATCTTGCCTTTAATGTTTCGACAATATCTCTTGTATCGTCCACACTAAGAGTTGTCTGTGTTACATAGGCAACTTTATTGGGATCGGGTAATTCTAGTTTCTCGGCTTCCTCTACCGATTCTACTACTATAACTTTTTCAGGCGCTTCACCGCTTGTACCGATTACCTCTACGTGGTTTCTATGTCCGATTAGAACAATGGAATAGCCTTTATCTGCATAGTGTTTAACCTCACTGTGTACCTTAGTTACAAGTGGACAAACTGCATCAACAGATTGCAGGCTTCTATCCTTGGCTTCATTCCAGACGGCAGGACTTACTCCGTGTGCACTGAAGATTACACGGGAATCTTTTTCCTTTATCTCTTCTAGTTCTTCTACAAATACAACACCTTTGGCCTTTAGTTTTTCTACTACCCTTTTGTTATGCACTATTGCATGACGCACATATATTGGCGGGCCGTACATCTCAAGCGCGCGTTCCACAATTTCTATTGCCCTGTCCACTCCTGCACAAAAACCCCTTGGCTTTGCTACGATTACTTTCATCTATTTTCCTTTATATTCTCTTTGGATTAGTATAATAAACATTTACAATGTTACTCGAAAATTCTCAGTATTGTAAAATAATATTAAATATTCAACTATTCTAACTAAAAGGACGAGATGGACAAACTATATAAATTGCTTGAAGAAATAAGAGATCAGTTTGAACAGGAAGGATGGTACTGTGTTCTTACCGATAAAAGCAGTTTTAATCAAAATCCCGATCTAAAAACAGATTTTGATGTAGGATTTGATTATAGAGATTTAAGAGCGCTATCAATAATAGATTTTGAAAACAGGATTGTTTTGAATTCTTATTTTTATATAGTTGATGACAAGACGTTTTATCTTCACGGAGACGTTACTCACAGTGATAAACCCGTTGCATATCAGATAGAGAATATAGATCAGGAAAAATTGATAGAGGATATAAAGAGGGTGATTAATTACTATTAGTTAAAATGAAACCTCCGGCTCGAATGCGTTTTTAAATATTTCTACATTATTGCTTTCAAAGTCAATTGCAATTACATCAAACCTGTAATTTTCCAGATCTGAAGGATTGTTATCAATATATATAGAAGCCGTTTTCCAGAGCTTTTCCTGCTTCTTTTTGGTTACAAACTCCTCCGGGTTACCATAATCTGAATTCGATCTTGCTTTTACTTCAATAAAACAAATTGTGTCATGTTCAGAAGCGACAATATCTATCTCACCAAATTTGGTCCTGTAATTTTTTTCTAGTACCTCGTAGCCATTTTTCTTTATAAACTTACATGCCTTTTTTTCTCCAAGCTCTCCTCTTGATTTGTTATCCAGTTCATTTTTCTTATTAAATATATTTGATATATGCTCAAGTAGTTTCATAAGAAAAATTTTACGTCTCTTTTAGTTTTTCTTTTAGTTCAGCAATCTTTGAAAGAGCCTGCATGGGAGTCATATTATCAAGATCAAGGCTTTTTAATTGATCTATAAGCTCGGTTTCTTTTTTATCTTCCTGTTTATTGTTAAAAAGCTTAAGCTGGTCTTCTGAAATACTGCTTTTAATGTCAGACTGAGTTTTTTCAAGATTATAAAGAACTTTTTTTGCTGAGCTTATTACTTCACCTGGGATACCTGCAAGTTTTGCAACTTCTATTCCGTAGCTGTGGCTTGCGGCACCTTCGATTAACTTTCTTAGAAATACGATTTTATCATCAGACTCTTTTACGCATACATTATAGTTTTTTACCCTTTCCTTATCCTTACTAAGCTCGGCAAGCTCATGGTAGTGGGTTGCAAACAGTGTCTTGCATCCGAGGTCGTGCAGAAATTCTGCCACAGACCATGCGATACTCATCCCGTCAAACGTGCTTGTTCCCCTTCCAATCTCATCAAGAATTACCAAACTTTTATCTGTTGCATTTCTTAGGATATAAGCCGTCTCAACCATCTCTACCATAAAGGTGGACTGGCCCTTGGAAAGATTGTCCGATGCGCCCACGCGTGTGAATATCTTATCCACTACTCCTATAGATGCACTTTTAGCAGGTACAAATGATCCAATCTGTGCCATAAGCACACAGAGAGCAGCCTGTCTTATTAGAGTCGATTTTCCCGCCATGTTGGGGCCGGTAATAAGCAGGAGCTGATTTTCCTTACAGTCAAATTTAATGTCGTTTGGAACAAATCTTTCGTCTGTAATTATAGATTCTATGACGGGATGCCTTGACCCATGTAAATCGATTATATCTGAATTATTTATTTCAGGCTTAACATAGGAATTCCTTTCAGCAGTTTCTGATAGTCCGCACAATACGTCTATCTCTGCTATAACTGCACTTGTTTTTCTTATCCTATGAGAATGTGCCTCTACCTGCTTTCTTATCTGTTCAAATAGCGTCCTCTCCAGATCAAGTATCTTTTCTTCTGCACCCACGATCTTTTCTTCCTGCTCTTTTAGATCAGGAGTGATAAATCTCTCGGCATTTACAAGTGTCTGTTTTCTTATGTAGCTTTCCGGTACAAGATGGATATTTGCCTTGGTAACCTCAATGTAGTATCCAAAGACCTTGTTATAACCGATCTTAAGGAAATTTATCCCTGTTGCTTCTTTTTCTTTTGCCTCAAGTTCTGCTATCCACTTCTTGCCATCTTTTGTTAGACTTCTAAGGCTATCAAGCTCCTTATTAAAACCCTCTTTTATAACAGGCGGTGTTCTAAGCGTATTTGGCGGCTCTGAAACAATAGATTCACTAATAATTTCATATATGTCTTGCAGGCTATCGAGCTTTTGCTCTAACTCTCCTAATTCTAAAATATTAGAATCTATTAGAACATTTTTAATTTCTTTTATGAAAACTATGGAATCTCTAATAGCACCAAGGTCTCTTGGCTTTGCTGAGTTTGTGGAGATGCGAGTTATTATCCTTTCTATATCGGATATTTCTTTAAGGCTTGCCCTAAGATTTCTTTTAAGAGCCGGATCCTTGGACAAAACGTCCACTCTTTGTAATCTTTTATTTATTTTTACTGAATCTGTAAGAGGGTAGTTTATCCACTGTCTTAGAAGTCTTGCACCCATGGCACAAAGCGTCATATCAATAACTGACAGTAGAGTGCCGGATTTGGTATCGCCTCTAATAGTTCTCAGGATTTCCAGATTGGACATTGTTGTCCCGTCTATCTGTAAAAAGTTGTTCCTGTCATAGAACACAGGGTTTTTAAGCGGAGGCATATCGTCAATCTGGGTAGATAACAAGTAGTTAATTAAGACTCCAAGAGCTACAATGCAGTCCGGCTTGTTCTCAAGATTAAATGCCTGCAGGGTTTTAACACCTAAATAGTTTTTAAGCAGTTCATCACAACTTTGAAGCTCCCAGAGATACTCCTCTTTTTTTGTAATAACGGGTTTCCATATATCATTAGATAAATCATTTATAAAGTCGTACCCGTCCGTATCACAGGGGATAAGGATTTCTTTTGGCTGTAAGTTCGTAAGCTCACTTTTAAGTGTTTCAGCAGAGCTAAATGTACCTGCCCTAAGCTCGCCTGTAGATATATCAGCTGTGGCAATTGCCCGGTGCTCCCCATATTTTGCAATACAGGTTAGATAGTTATTGGTTTTATCTTCCAGGTGTTCAGTATCAACTATTACTCCTGGTGTTAATATCTTTACTACCTTTCTCTCCACAATTCCCCTGGCAAGCTTCGGATCTTCTATTTGTTCACAGATTGCTACCTTGTGTCCGTGCTCTAAAAGTTTTGCCAAATAAGGCTCGGCGCTATGAAACGGCACTCCGCAAAGAGGAATCGGGTTTGTATCTGACTTATTTCTCGATGTAAGGGTAATTCCAAGCACTTTTGATGCAGTCTTTGCATCTTCATAAAACATCTCATAAAAGTCGCCCAGACGGAAAAAAAGAATGGCATCGGGGTGCTCAAGCTTTATCTTTTTGTACTGCCTTACCATAGGTGTTTCAGTAGACATGACTTAAGATTATATCGACTGGGTTTACTAACTACAATCTAATATTAAATTATGTTTAAATTTTGGTTGATTTTATGTTATTAATATTTTAGAGTCTTAACTGGTTTTTTATAATGATTTAACAATATTGGAGGAACAAAATGGCTAAGAAATCAGATATTGAAACATTTATGAGTAAAGGATATCAGGAGGCTATAAACTATCCGCTTTTTGATTCTATATTTAACAGGAGATCAAGAAGGTTTGGACTTGGGATGGAACTTCCTAATAGTACTCTGCAGTATAAGTCCGATGCTCCTCCAATACCGCTAGATGAATTCGAAGAGGCTCTAATCGCATGGTCAGGTACCGGGCTTACCGGGCTTTGCCTTGCCGATCTTCCACCTGAAAACGGGATTGATCTTCTTTGCCAGTGGACAGGAAGAACATGGCCATCGGCATGTAATAACCACGGAACGGAGCTTTTTTTTACAAACGACGAGGGTTTATATCATATAGATGTAAAACACATGCTCCCTAAAAACCACGAGCTTGATATGTTTTTTAAGATGAGTAGAGAGCAAAGAGTGGAAAGGGTGATGGAGCTTTACAGAGAAAGCCTTGTTAAGCTTGAAGACGGAAGGGCCGATCTACCGGATAAAATGCCGGGCCTTTTTGATTTTAACCAGTGGAATACCAACAAGCCCGGAACATCTGTCTATATACCTGTAACGGATATTACTGAAGAATATATTAATTTGCTGCTTCTGTATTGCAGTAACACATACGGATTTACTATTATTGATGACCTTACCGGAAAACCCGCCGGTGTAGACAAGTGGGTCAAGAAGGGAAGACTAAAAGAGCAGGTTAAGCTGTCACTTTTTGATCTGGAGGTAAGAATCCTTACGGGCTTAAACGTAGAACAGGCATTTATCTGTCAGAACATGAGCCTTGCGCTTCAGGCTCTTGGACTTGCCGGCTGGACATTCAGCGGGTTTATCCCAAGGTTTGCCATGGGTGCTGCTCCTGATCTGTTTAAGGGTCTTGGTTTTAGGTTTATACAGCCCAAAAAGGGTGCAATCGATCCTCCGACTACTGTTCCTGTAGGAAGAGACGGCGTGTTTGAAGCATATTCACCGCCTTATTATAAGGATATGAACGAGGCATTCGATGTATTTTTTGAGCATAAAAACGAGGCATGGAAAGAAGACAAGCCGTTCCCATACACTGAACCCGACAAGCACCTGATGCAGGCTCCAAAACCTACTGAAACTACAAAAGAAATTGTAAAGGACGTTCTGAACTATATATATGACACATATGGCAGGTTCCCTGCCTTTGTTGATCCAATGTACATGAGGCTTGTATTTCAGGCAATGCATATAGACGTTGATTTTTATGAAAAGTATTATCCAAAGGGCTCTTATACCGATCTTCATCTAAACCATTTCAAGCACTTTCATTCCGACATTAAGGATCCTTTTGCGCACAAAACTAAAAAAGACAAGAAGGTTGCAGCTTCGGGCGCCAAGAAGAAAAAGGCCAGAGCTTAATCAGCATAATAGATTTTTGTAAATTACATGGTAGACTAGGGGTTTTTATACAAGATTTTTACATTTTAGGGGTTATATACAATGAAAAGAACATATCAACCGCATGCGAAGAAGCGTTTACGTACACATGGATTTCGTGAAAGAATGAGTACCAAAGCTGGTAGAAGAGTACTAAAAAGAAGGCTATCCAAAGGCAGGCACAGTCTGGCAGTCCAAGCACAGAAGAAATGAAGGCTGTTTCTTCTGAAACTTTTCCTAAACATCTAAGGATACATAACACACTGGATTTCAAGAGATTGTTTGCCCATGGCAGTAGAAGCAATCTTGAGTCCGTAAGAGTTATTACCTTGGATAACAACCTGGGATATCCACGATTGGGAATCGTAGCAAGCAAGAAAAACCTTCCAAAATCTGTCATGAGAAGCAAATTTAAAAGAGCAGTTAGAGAGGTATTCAGAAAGAATAAGGAGTATCTGGATAGTAAAGATTATTTGGTAATAAATTTGAGAAAAGCAAGTGATAAAGGGCGGTTATATAAAGCCCGGGACTTTGAGGGATATATAAAGAGTATTCATTGATTATGATAAGAAATGCGTTGCTAAAAATTATGCTTGGGGGTCTTAGAGTTTATAAGACGGTTTCTTTCCTCCTTCCCTGTGCATGCAGATTTTATCCAAGCTGCTCGGTTTATTGTACGCATGCGCTTGAAAAACACGGAATTTTCAGGGGGCTATATCTTTCAGTTAAACGAATATTGAGATGCAACCCTTTTAGCTTTGGCGGATACGATCCGGTTAAATAAATAAGAGAAATAATAACAATTAGAGATAAGTAATGAACAGCGATAATAAAATTAATTATATTATATTTTTTGTACTTTCTTTTGCAATCATTCTAGGCTACTCAATACTTTTTCCGCCACCAAAACCTGTTGTTGAAGAGACTGCACAAAAAGAAAAAATATCTGACAGTATTGATGATGAACTCATTGATAATACAGGCACCGTAAGTAAGAGTATAGAAACACCGAAATCTAAAGACGAGAATATTTTTAAAAGGCTTGATGATAAATCAAGCCCCTATGCTACTTCTGAGAACCTCATAACAGTTGAGTCACCTCTTTATACTGGTAAAATTGATCCTCTGGGTGCAAGGATAGTAGAATGGAAACTCGATAAATATAAAGAAAGCACTCAAAATGGCTCACAAGAATACAACCTGTTTAGCGATTCTCCTCCGGGCTTTAATCTTGGAGTACAAGCAAGTTTTGAAGATATTCCAAACCCCATACCGTTTAGCTATGCGGGCAGTAAAAATATAGTTCTTAAAGATGACGCAAAGGAACTGGAATTTGTGTGGAAATCACCAGGTGGAATAACTATTTCAAAAACATATAATATAAGCCCAAACAGCTACCTTGTTACCTCTACCATCAGGATAATAAACAGCACCGGTAAAACGATTAAACACATTGTGAGTGTAGATACATTCAGCAGTGCGCTTAAGGTAGATTCGCAGGGAAGAAGCAAGGAATTCATTGCACTGGTTTCTGATGAAATACAAAAAGAATCCAGTAACCCCGAGCAAACAATAGAGTATGCCGGAAAAATAGAGTGGTTTGGTTTTTTGGATAAATATTTTTTATACACCTTCCTTCCTGAATCAGACGATACGAATAAGGTTAAGTTTTCCTCAATTTCCGGCGGAGACGAATTAGTGCGGGCAACGTATTCTTATCCAGCTTATGAACTTAAACCCGGTAATGAGAGACCATACAAATCCAAGCTCTACCTTGGGCCGCTTCAGGTGGATTCACTAAAACAGGCAGATCCTGAGCTTAAACACGCAATGGATTTTGGGTGGTTTGACTTCCTGGCAAAGCCCGTGCTTTCACTCCTAAATTACATGAATAAGTATTTCAATAACTACGGTATTTCAATAATAGTTATTACTATATTGATTCGTGTCATTTTTCTTCCGCTAACTATAAAGAGCATGGCTTCAATGAAAGAGGTTCAGGTAAAGATGCAGACACTGAAGCCAAAAATAGATGCGCTAAAAGAAAAATACAAAGACGATAAGCAAAAGCAAAATCAGGAAATGATGAATATGTATACTGCCCATGGGGTAAACCCCCTAAGCAGTCTAGGCGGATGTCTGCCTATGCTTATTCAGATACCGGTGTTTATTGCACTTTACGAAGTACTGCTAAATTCTATCGATTTAAGACATAGTGCGTTTTTATGGATAAACGATCTGTCCGAAGCTGAAGTGCTGTTTGATATACCAGCAATAGGAATACCTTTTAGAATCCTTCCTCTTGCAATGGGTGTATCGTGGTTTATATCTCAGAAAATGACTCCTATGACGACACCCGGGTCGGATCAAATGGAGCTTCAGATGAAGATGATGCAGTTTATGCCTATCATATTTACAGTCATGTTTTGGGGTCTGCCTTCGGGGCTTGTTCTGTATTGGACTGTAAGCAACATACTTTCGATTGTTCAGCAGCTCTATGTTAACAAAAAGACTGCTAAACATTAATGGAGGATTTATACGATGTCAGTTGAACTTGAGGTTGAAGGTAAAACAGTTTCAGAGGCAATTATTAATGCCTGTGAACAGATGGGTGTTACAAGGAACCAGGTTGATATTGAAGTATTAAATGAGGGATCTAAAGGGGTGCTTGGAATTGGGGGAAGACCTGCAAAGGTAAGGGCAAAGATTATTCAGGAAAATGTGAGTGAAAAGGGTCTGAAGGCCAAAAAAGTGCTCGA
The DNA here is from genome assembly GCA_041572575.1 of Thermodesulfobacteriota bacterium. Lineage (GTDB taxonomy): Bacteria > Desulfobacterota_D > UBA1144 > Nemesobacterales > N074bin48 > N074bin48. Next base: position 11,406 of record JBFFSH010000028.1, on the reverse strand, counting down.
TGATATACTTTCATACTTTTGCGAAGACTACTCTGTGAACTTAAGGGAAACAGCAGACAGGATCAAGCTTGATGTAAAAATGTCTGATAACAGAGGGCTTATAATCGGCAAGAGCGGTGAGATGTTAAAATCCCTTGAGTTTCTTATAGGCAAAATATCGAGCAGAACCACTGAAACAGGAAAAGGCAAAAGGATTTATATCGATATTGAAGGATATAAAAGGAGAAAAGAGGATTCCATTTCAAAGATGGTTAGGGATTCGGTCAAGAAAGTAAGAAAAAACAGAAAACCTGTAACATTAAGCCCCATGTCGGCTTATGAGAGAAGGATAACCTATATTACGCTTAAGCGGGAAAAGGGAATCAGGTATGATACAAAGGTTGATGGAGATAAAAAAAGCATTACAATAATACCTGAGAGCAGTAACAGGCAGAGAGCAGAATCATCATAGGTTAATATAATAATTTTATATTCTATTTAAAAGGTAAAAAATTATGAGTAACAGTAAAATCAGTAAATCAGAAGAAGAATATTTTGCAAAAGAAGATGCAGAGAAGAAAAAGAGGTTAGAAGCCAGGCTTCATGACGAGCAGGCTAAAAAAAAGCGTGCTGAGCTTAAGGAAATATGTTATCTCAAATGCCCCAAATGCGCAGGTGAACTGCATGAATTAATGTTTAGAGGCGTTGCAATTGATAGGTGTGATGATTGTAACGGAGTATGGCTTGATGACGGTGAGCTTGAGAAGCTTGCAGGGGCTGAAGACGGCAATATAGTAAGAGATTTCATGGGAATGTTTAAGAAATAATATTCTATTTTCTTATTGCACTGAAAAAACTTTTTAACAACAAAGCGCAGTCTTCTTGTAATACATTATTCGTAACGGATAATTTTTTAACAAGGGGATAAATATCTTCTAATTCGTATATATAATTTGTTCCTTCATATTCCGGGTCATCCGTACCGTAAACCAGTCTGCCTATCCTCGCATTTACTATTGCACCCATACACATAAGGCATGGCTGCAGAGTCGAGAACAGAGTAGTACCGTCAAGCCTCCAGGACCCTAATTTTTTTGAGAGTTTTCTTATAGCAATTAGCTCTGCATGTGCGGTCGGATCTGATAGTTCTTCGCATAAATTATGGCCCTTTGCGGATACTTTACCGTCATTGCCAACAATTATTGATCCAACAGGCACCTCACCTCTTATCTTAGCCTTTTTTGCTTCATCTATGGCAAGCTGCATATAATAATTATCACTTTTCATATTATGCGGAAATCTTGATGATAGGATTTATATGATGTACTAAGTTAAAAATTAACGGGAATGATTATTTGGGTCAATAACCATTCCCGTTATCTTAAAGGAGGATGGAGGATGATTTAAGTATTTTCATTAACTCTGTTAATAAAAATAAAGTAAATTACTTTATTTGTCAAGTATAAAAATAAAATAGAGCTAATAAAATATTTTGTATTGACTTCTAAGTGTTTTTGTATTATAAAAGTGTAGATAGAGCAGGTGGGCTCTTGCAATATTATTAAAAAATCATAATAATTAGAGTTATATAACACAGCATTATTCTTTTCAAGACCGGGGTTAAGGTATAAAGGCGTATATTAGTCATTAAAGAATGATTTAATCGGGTGTGTTATAAGGAGATGGAGAGTAATGGATAAAAATCGTTTGACAGTTTTGCTCGTAAGCTCAAATGGTTCGGGGACAAAATCATTATCTATTGACTATAAACATATAAAAATTGCAGCTGGTGTTGTTCTAGGTTTTATTCTAATATCTTTTGTTTCTTTTGCTTTTAGTTTTAATTTTTATAATGAAGCTAAATCTTATGCAGGTGAGAAGAAAGAGGCCATGAACCTACTTGTAAATCAGGCAAATCTTCTAAATGTAATGAGCTCGGATAAAGTAGTGCTTCAGGCAAGGCTGGTTGATATAGAAGATAAACTGCTTGATATGCAGAGCCTTCTCGATAAAAAAGGAATTAATAAAGATCTTTCTATAGGTGGAGAGTATATTCCTGATGACAGATGGAGCCTGTCATACATGGATTTTATGGAAAAAGATATCAATGATCTTTTCCAGATTATGAAAAGCACCCCATTTGGCAAACCCATAAAAGCCAAGGTGAATTCAGGTTTTGGACACAGAAAAGACCCGTTTGCTAAAAAGTACGCATTTCATTCAGGTATAGATTTTGATGCCAATATGCGCCAGCCGGTAGTAGCTACAGCTGATGGAAAAGTTAAGCACGCCGGGTGGTATATGAGCTATGGTAAAACTGTAATCATCAAGCACAACAACGGATATGAAACACTATACGGTCATTTGGACTCATTAAAGGTTAAAAAAGGTGAAAAGGTCACAACAGGTCAGCTTATAGGTAAAGCCGGTTCTACTGGCAGATCCACAGGACCACACCTGCATTATGAAATCATTAAAAACGGGAAAAAAGTAAATCCGAGAGAGTATTTAACATTTAAATAATCTTATGGGAATATTAAATAAAAAAAAGAGTAGTAGTGATATTACTCAAACAGTGAGTGACTATATGAGCAGCGACGTAATAACTTTAATCGGCCAGGGGTGTATTTTTGAGGGAAACCTTACTTCACCCACTTCTACAAGACTTGACGGTACTATAAAAGGAAATATTGACAGTCAGGGAACACTTGTTGTGGGAGAAGGCGGGATTATATCCGGAGAGGTAAAAGCAGCAGAGATTTCTGTGCATGGCAGGGTAGAAGGGAATATTCATTCAGAAAAGCTGATAATAAAAAGCGGTGGGATTGTTGTAGGTGATATCAATTCCAAATCTTTTATCATCGAAGATGGCGGTATTTATAACGGTAAATGCCTTATGCAGTCTTCCAGTTATAACGGAAGCGCAGAATCTGCTGACAGCAGTTATGAAGCAGACAGTCCAAACAGCTGATTTGTGACTTAAAAAAACCGACTTAATATATTAGATTTCTTTAATTTGATTTACTATCTTCCTTCATAAGTTCTCAGAGTTTTAATTGAGACAAAATAAAAAGTGGGAATGTTTTCAGCTCTTGAAAACATTCCCACTTTAAGGAGGATGGAGGATGTTACCGTACTACTAATTAAATATATTATATATTAAGTCTTACAATTAACTTACAATATTAAAATAAAGTAAATTTCTTAATATGTCAAGTAATTGATCCTAAAAATTTTACACTTATTGAATCTGGCATACAAAGTGATATAATTGCGGGTCAAAATTGATTTACTACCTTCTCTGGCGGCGTAGCTCAGAGGTAGAGCAGCGCTCTCATAAGGCGCCTGTCGGAGGTTCGAGTCCTCCCGCCGCCATTATTTATTTCAATTATATTCCCAATGCGTGCCCTCGGCAAAATATAGTGTTAATGAAAGTTAGTAGTCTTTACTGTTAATAAAATGCGTTTTGCACTTTTAAAATTAAAAATAGTTATAAAAATGAAAAACCGTATTTAGAGTGACATATGTCTGTAACAATTTTCAAAACACTGGCTGTAGTCATTGTATATATAGCATTTTGAGAAAGTTATTTATCTAATAATATATCAAGTTTACCTAAATATTCACCTTTGATTTCGGTCTCAATATTTTTTGCATCTTCTTTAGTTCCAAAGGCGGCTATACCATGTCCCATTGGTGTAATAATTTTATTACTATGTACAAAGTGGGCTATATCTGTGTTTATCCAGTTCTTGTGTATGTAATCCCGAACAAATACTGCAGATATATTACCACGTTCATTTTTTTCTTGTTTTAAATGTTCTATCATACATCCTATATCATCAAACTTTTTTATACTGCCGTCGGATAATATATATTGCGCCGAGTACTGCTTTTCGCTTATTATCATCGAGCAGGCAGCACATAAGTCTTGTCCGTACTTTATCTCTACAGGGAGTAGTTCACTTTCCTTAGAACATGATAATACAAATAGGATCAAAGAAATCAAAATAGGATATTTCATATTTCTTCTCTTTTAAATCTGCAAAAATATAGATACGCAATTATAAGTGGAACAACAGACCATAGTGCAAGAACACCAGATAATATTACAAGCGATCCGTATCTGCCCATTGTATTAAAAATATAAATACCCACTGGTCCCAGTATTTCAAAGCGTGTACTGAGTACCAGTACTGAAAGTATTTTATAGACCTCCGTAGGGTTTAAAAGAGTTATATAAAAAGTCGGTTCTATTCCAAGGTTAAATAAAATTACCGATCCTATTATACCCAGATCACTCAGTATGATGAGAAAGAACCAGACAAAAATGGCTATTCCTATGGACTTGGATATTTTCTTTGTACATACAGAAATAAGTATCCCGATACTAAGCACGGATGATGCGAGGATAAGGGTAATTAGCAGGTCTAAAATATACTTGCCTATATCCGAAGAGCCTGTCTTAAAGAATATCGCTATTCCACCCAGTGCAAATCCAATTGTAATGGTAAACACAAGTGAAAAAAACAGCCCCACATACTTGCCTGCAAAAACCTCTTTTTTTCCAATGGGATGTGAAAGCAAATAATGCAGTGTGCCCCTTTCCCTTTCTCCTGATATGGTAATAGAACCGAGTAGAAGACCCATGAGGGGGATAAGCATAAGCGCAAGGTTTATGAGGCTTGCCGTAGTCCTGCCAAAACCCGATATTTCAGAGTAGCCCAGATTTCTTGTTCCTACATATGAGAGCATAAAAGCGAGTATGGAAAATGCGAGTGTAAAAATAATAAACCAGCGGTTCTGAAAGGATTCCTTAACTTCCTTTTTTGTAATAAGTAATATATTTGTATAGTTCATCTTTATACAGACCTCATTATCTCGTCCATCGATGGAGCTTCTATGTTGATATCATTTATTGCTATACCGCTATCCAATATCTTTTTTAGTGCCTCAGTCTTATCATCATTGTCAATGCTCACTAAAATTCCCGCCCCGTTTTTACTAATGTGATTGAACCCTGAGTTTTTAAGGATTTCTATAGTCCTTTGGTTATCTGTCACATTCACATTGACAATGATTTTTGTTTTAAGTCCAAGCTGTCTTGTAAGTTCATTTTCAGCGCTTTGCTTTATAACTCTGCCTTTTTTTAGTAGATACACCCTGTCTGCGAGAAACTGCACTTCATCCATACGGTGCGATGAAAACAGTACGGTTTTTCCGGTTTCTTTAAGTTTTTTTACAAGCTTCATAAGTTCGAGTCTTGCTGATGCATCCAGGTTTGAAGTGGGTTCATCGAGTATGAGTACTGAGGGGTCGGAAATAAGGGCAATTGCAAAGGAAAGCCGCTGTTTTAATCCTCCCGAAAGCTCAGATGTATGTTTATTTCTGTGTTCTAAAAGACCTGCAATTTTTAATGACTCATTGATTTTGTCATTACCAACTCTTCTAAGTATTCCAAAAAACGATATTAATTCGTCTACCTTCATGTCATAAAAAACAGGTTCTTGCGGAATGTATCCTATATCAAACCTGTGTTCAGTAGATCCCGGCTCTATTATTATGCTGTTTAGTTTAATCTGCCCGGAGTACTCTAGCATGCCGAGTATGCATTTGATGAGGGTACTTTTACCGGCACCATTTTCACCGAGCAGACATACAGATTCTCCATCTGCAATGGAAAGTGATACGCAGTCAAGAGCCTTAAAATTCCCAAATGATTTTGTAAGTTCAGCTATTTCTATCAATAATCTGCTCCTTGTACGGTCTAATCAATATTATAAGAGTAAGCAGGGGACAGACTATAAGAATTATATATGTAATTAATACTCTTAAATTAAATTTTATTATTATATCTGACACTAAATGAGCCTCAGTAGGGGAAGTAAGGGGATATTCATCTTTCAATTTCGGGGCAGGTCTAAATACCGGGAATGCTTTTGCAGCAATGTCGAGTGCTTGTGTAACGGGGCTGTGAATAAACACCCTTAAGACTGAATTACGGTCCATCATATCTTCAAACAGGCTCTCTGCAACATAAGGAAAATCCCCTATTCCGTCACTGTTTTCATCATACCCTTTATAGTCACTCCAGTAGTTTCCTCTGCTTTGTTCAAACCACTTGTTACCCTTAAGCGAGCCCCCGCCTCTGACCTCTACCTGTTCGTTATTATCTATAAAATTATTGCCGATAATCGTGTTTCTTTCTATAGAGGGCATAAGAGAAGCCCCAATATCATTAAAAGCTATTTTGTTTCCCTCAATAGTGTTCCACACATCAAAAGAAGTGGGAGTATTGTCCATATATATTCCCACGCGGTTATCAATAAATTTATTGCCCACGGCTGTTACAAGGTCGAGGTCTTTAAACCCTACCCCGTATCCGCTTGCAACACCCTGGTTTTGGATGAAAGTGTTATTTTCAAACCGAATGTTCTTGCTGTACATAAGAAAGCCGCCTACGAGGTTTGACCTGAAGATATTGTTCTTAAATATATTGTTGTTGCTGTACATATAGTGCAGACCATATCTTCCTTGTTCTACGATATTATCTTCGATCACCGTATCTCCCGACCACCACATAACAAGGTCTCGTGTTTTACTTATTTTGTTTCCTTTAATAGCAGTACCGGAGCTGTACCACAGCCTTATGCTGTCTCCCCTATCGGGCAATGGAAGATCCTTGCCTGTTATTTTGTTATGAAGTACCAAACAGTCTGGTGAGTTTTTAAGGTAGATTCCAAAGAGTACATCTTCGAGTATATTGTCCTTGATTACAGAGCCTGCTGAGTTATCAAGAACAACAGCAGAGTCTTCGCGGTTTAGATTACTGCCTGTACTTGAGATATGAAAACCCTGTATTGTTACATTTGGAGCACTAACACTTATAATTGTACCCTTTCCATCCCCGATTATCTCAGGTCTGTTTATGCCGATTAGTTTTATTTCTTTGCTTATTAATAATTTCTCTTGATACACTCCTCCATCTACAATGATTGAATCACCATTTTGTGCCTGAAGTATAGCTTTAGAAATTGAGTTAAGATTACCACCCGGTGATACGGTATATGTGTTGGCGTTTGCGGATATGCCGCCTGAAACAATAAGCATTAAGGCATAAATATATAGTTTCATAATATCACCGATTCAGATTAAATCCTACTGCTAACTGCTATTCATTCTTAAGCTTTGCTTCTATAAGAGGTTTATAAGCTTTACGATGAAAGTAAAGACCTGCAATAATTAAGATCGATGCAAGAATGGACATGTGCAACCCGATTTCCCACTGAGCGGTTGTTTTAAACTGTGCTATTGTACTGTCTCCAAGCAGTGGAGGCACAAAAGGTTCAACTGAATTTAGCGGAGCATTTGGATCAAGATTCGTTCCAAAATTTCTCAGCCAATAATACAGATCCCCCAGGAAAAACGCCGGGAACATAATCGCAGGGATTGTGAGGAACAAAGCTATGGGGCTGTGAACATATATTGCAGCTACGGTAAGCAAGACTACTCCTACTATAAGAGCTACGCTTAAGGACCTTTCAAGGGGAGCAGCTTCCTTCATTGATTTCATGCCGATGTAGTGATTGAGTATATCAAGTTCCTCAATATCCCCTGCAGCACGGTTTACATAAAGCTCTGCTTTTAACCCACCGGGATACTGAGGTGCGAATAGTGTGAGCTTCCAGTAGGGAAGAAATATAGAGATTAGAAGCAAAACTGCTGCTGTTACCATTAATATGGTTGGGATAAGAAATCTTTCCCTCTCTTTCTGCCAGAGTTCATTTGGTATACGCGGCCCTAATATTAGTTCATTCTCTTTCATTATATATCCTCCATCTCCTTTAATGGTGTATAGTTACTGTCCTGTGAGAATGCGTTTTGCATTAAGCCCGGCGGTTGCAGCCTTAACATAATACTGCCAGGCCATGTTATAGTCATATGACGCTTTTTCAAACTGCTCCTTTGCAAGCAGGTCATCTCCGGCTTTGAGTTGTTTGTCACCTTCTCCCAGCTGAATTACCGCGTCATCAATTAACTCCTTTGCATCTGCATTACCCTTATCACCAATTTTGGTGAGCTCTTCATATACTGATATTACAGCTGCTCTGGTGCCGGTAGCCTGCTTCTGCCATGAAAGGGCGCTGTCTTTGAATGCGTCGTCTGCGGCATTTACAGGAATCGCTATAACAAAAACAATTAAAAACAAACAACATGTTAAGAACTTTTGTAATTTCATTTTATGATCCCTCCTTATCTATTTTCATGTACCGCCTTGACCATACTGGGGGTAAGAGAAGAGATGATCAAAACGGTACATGTGAGAAGTTTATTCTTTTGGTTCAACAAGCAGATAGCCTGCCATTTCTAAGTGCAGTGCCGAACAGAACTCGGTACAGTAAAATGGATAAACCCCAGGCTTATCGGCTTCAAATTCAACCGTGCTTGATTCACCCGGTTCAAGACTGAGGTTGATATTATAGCCATCAATTGCAAACCCATGCGTGGCATCCCTGGCACGTTCTATGCTTGTTAGATGTATAGTTACATTATCTCCTTCTTTAACCTTGATATGCTCGGGATTAAAGTGACTCCTTATAGCCGTCATGTTTACTACGACATTGTTTCCATTTCTGACTACCCCTTCATTGCCTACTTTTGCGGCTTTTGGATCGACTGACATAGTCGATGGGTTAAATCCAACTTGTGGATAAACAAGCCATGGGTTTAGCTTGTCAGCCTTAATCATTTGAACATAATGAGGTTCACCGACTCCTATTGGCATGTCATAAAGCAGCTGCATTTTCTTCCCTGAAATATCAATTAACTGAAAGTTTTGTGGGTGCAGCGGACCTACAGGAGTAAACCTGTCTATTGCCCATTTATTAAGTGAAACACAGTATTTACCATCGGGAGATACTGTGTCACCTTCTGCGCAAACGAGGTGGCCGATGTTGTAGTGTACAGGTATTTTTTCAACAAGTTTCCAGGCTTTTTCGCCCGAATGATAAGGCTCTCCAAGGGTCCATTTAGCCATGGTGCTTTCAATAAAAACACTGGTGTATGCGTTGCCCTGGTCATCGAACTGGGTATGCAGTGGTCCAAGACCGATTTCAAGCTGTGCTGCTTTAACGGCATTAAAATCAAGAATTGGAACTCCAAAAGGATCCTTCCCTTCAAAATTCTTGGTTGCAATCGCTTTTTGAATCTTATCAAATCCAAATATTGTTGCATGAGTATCGAGCTTACCGGAGATTACTATATAGTTTCCGTCAGGAGATACGTCTGCACCGTGCGGACTCTTAGGTTCGGGCACAAAGTACAGAAGGCCTTCGTCGATAGCTGTCTGCAAAGGTATGACCTTAATACCAGAAATTGTCTTTGCTTTACCTGCTGTTACAACAGCTTCGGCTTTTTTCCAGTTTACAACATGCAGGTAGTCCATATCTCTTTGGGATACGCCTGCTTCAAAAGGAGGTTTTCCGTCACCAAAACCACCAGTTGCCATTTCGCTGTTCAAAGAGCCGCAGAATACCCAACCTTCACTGACCTTCTTGCCAGCATCACACAGGTCCTGCCAGTATGGCGGCACTTCTATCTGAAATGATTTGGCCATATCAATTCTTCCCTTCTGACGGTTAAATTTATAAAAACCAATCATTCCTCTGTATTTTTCCTGATACTCTTCTAAAGGAGCATAATCGGTATAAGGGATTGGTGTTGCATACTGTGCACCCTGAATAACGTATTCGGTATTTGGAGTGACAAAGGTTGATCCGTGGTCTGAGATTATATTGGGGCTTTTAATCATTTGCTTAACCTCGAAGTCACGCAGATCTATTACTGCAATCCTCGCGTTAGCCTTGTCGTTAATAAACAGGAACTGTCCGTCATAATCGCCTTTTGTTTCAGACAGCGCCGGATGGTGCGTGTCAGCCCAGGTTAGTTTTCTGTTTTTTCCAATAGGCATGGAGCCGGATTTTAATAATTCTTCAGATTCTTTTGAACCTGTTCCAAATCCTTGCCATGGTTCCGGCGTGAATGCGGCTATAACCTTTAAAAGACGCATTGAAGGTACACCAATGACAAGAACCTGTCCTGAGTGACCTCCTGATGAGAACATCAAATAGTCATCATACTTACCGGTTGGAACATAAGTCTTTAAAGCAGCTGTAACATCATCAGGTGATAAACCCCTCTGCTGTGCGATTTCACCGGCAGATGGTGAAAGATCACCCTGTTTACTGTCAGAAGAGACAGAAGAGAATATTAGAAAACCCATGGCAAATGCAACAATTACACATAGGCTTACTATAAGTCTTTTATTGTGTTTCATATTCTTTCCTCCTTTAATAAAGATTAATCTTTAACCTGTTCGTCAATTTTCTTAAAATAGATAATAAGCTGTTCTACTTGTTCATCATTTAATCCAAGATTGGGCATTGGAACGAAATATTCCTTAAGCATTTGCTTAGCAATGGGATCTGTAAAAATCATTGTGTCAGGGGATTTGAGCCACTTCTTTAACCACTCTTCTTCTCTTCGTTTTGTAACACCTAAAAGATCGGGGCCAGCGAGTTTGCCGCCTCCTAAGGTGTGACAGGCGCTGCAACCATTGCTGTCATATACATTTTTTCCTTTTTCGATAAGAGAATTATCCAAGGGAGCAGAATTATCTTCAGCAAATAACGAGACTGAGATAAATAGTGTAATGACGACTGCTAAGGTAAGTACTGAAATTGTGTTTATACATCTTGCCATTATCTTTCGCATCTCCTTGTGTGAATGTTTCAAGATTTTTATCTACACAGTAATAATTAATGCAATAGATATGCCAAGGACAAATCGGCGTGTTTATAAGGAATATATAAGAATAAGTTGTAAGATGTCAGATTTTATGACATTAAGTTTGTGGTTTTCAAAATGGTGATGTGAGTGCCCACTCACATGATAAGGATTAATAAGAGGGAGGGATATTTTTAATAAATACTCGTATCTAAAATTCTTGACGCAGCTTTTTTGGTCTCGGATGTGATTATTTTGTAGTCCATTTTTATAAGCTTTCTGTTGTAACATGAATAGCTCTGTTTATCATGCCTATGATTAAGGCTGCGGCGAGATTGCTGTCTATTTTTCTGAATACTTTTTCCTTAATTCCATCTGTGATTGCAGCTGCAAAAATATCTTTATATTTAAATTTACCTTGTTTAATATATTTAATTCCATAGAAAAATAGAACAAGACTAAATGTCTTCTTGCCACATTTTTAATAAATAATGATTATATTTAATCTAGGGCATTAGACATCTGGCGGAGTAGAATTCATTAAAATATTAATTATTTTATTCATCATTTCGTCAGTACTAAGATGTCTGTTATTAAACCTAAACTCCTGTTCCTTTACATAATATATCAGATTAGATCTTC
>JBFFSH010000027.1:0-31302 GCA_041572575.1 Thermodesulfobacteriota bacterium | reverse complement strand
CGCTTTACATGCCGGCACTTCCAATACAAACATTTGTATTAGCTTGCTTATCTTACTATTTGATAGTTTTGTATTCTTAAGTAACTTCTTTTGCATAGTTTCAGCTTAGTATACTTTGCTGTCCTATGCGAGCTCCTTATAATTTAGTTTTCTCTATATGTTTATCTAATTCCCTGCCCCTCCAAATTGCATATATTACAGGGATTATTACAAGAGTAAGAATAGTTGATGTAACAAGCCCGCCTACCATAGGTGCTGCAATTCTTTTCATAACATCAGCTCCCGTGCCATGACTCCACATAAGTGGTAATAGACCCATAATAAGAGCCATCACCGTCATCATCTTTGGCCTAACTCTTTGCACCGCACCATCGTGTATGGCCTGCTCGAGATTTTTCAGGCTAACCTTTCCTTCGGCAACCATTTTATCATAAAACTCATCCAAATATATGATCATCACTACTCCTGTCTGAGCGGCAAGACCTGCAAGGGCTATTATTCCTACCCAGACAGCTATACTTAAATTGTATCCGAGGATACTTAGAAACCATATGCTTCCTACCAGAGAAAACGGTACCGACAGGAGTACAATCAATGACTCAATTAACGAGTTAAAATTGAGAAATAGCAGAATGAAAATTATTAGAATCGTAACAGGAACCACATAACTTAATTTTTCTTTAACCCTTTGCAAATATTCATACTGACCGGCCCACTCGAGCTTATAGCCTTTAGGAAGTGAAATTTTTTCATTAATAGTTTTTTGTGCTTTATCAACAAATCCGGCATAGTCGCCGTCTGAGACATCGACATTTACAAAGCCAACTTTCTGCCCGTCCTCGTTTCTTATCTGTGGTGCGCCGGTTGTAAATTTTATATCCGTTAATAATGAAAGAGGAACATTTACTCCTGTTGGGCTTGATACAAGCACACTGCCAAGCGCCTCAAGATCGTTCCTGAACCCCCTTTGATATCTGACATTGATAGGATATCTTTCCTGACCTTCTACAGTGTGTGATATATTCTTACCTCCAATAGCACTTTCTATTACATCTTCGACATCACCCACCGTGAGACCATACCTGGCTGCTCTCTCCCGGCTTATATTGAAATCCATAAAATATCCGCCTGTAACCCTGTCAGCAAAAACACTTCTTGTACCAGGAACTTCGGTAAGAATTTTTTCAATCTCAATTCCGATATTTTCAATAATATTCAGATCCGGACCGAATACTTTAATACCAAGATTACTTCTAAAACCAGTTGATAGCATCTCGGTTCTTGTTTGAATGGGCATCCAGAAAATATTTGCCATTCCCGGAAATTTCATTGTCGTATTCATCTCAGATATAAGCTTGTCCCAGGTCATTCCAGCCCTCCACTCTTTCTCCGGCTTTAAAGTGATAACTGTTTCAACCATACTGAGCGGAGCTGGGTCAGTAGCTGTCTTGGCCCTTCCGATTTTCCCGAATACTGTCTGTACCTCAGGAAATTTCATGAGCATTTTATCCTGAATATGAAGAATTTTTGATGCTTCTGTTATTGACATCCCCGGTACGGCTGTTGGCATATAAAGGATGCTGCCTTCATTAAGAGGCGGCATAAATTCTTCGCCAAGTTTTTTGTAGGGAAGATAAGTGACTATTAATATCAGGACAGAGACAACTATTACAGCAGTTTTGAATTTTAGAGCAAATCTTACAACAGGATCATACATTTTTATTAAAAACCTGTTAATCGGATTGTTTTCTTCAGATTTAATCTCACCTTTAATAAACAAAACAATAAGCGCTGGGGTAAGAGTAATAGCAAGAAGGGATGCAAAAAACATAGAGAATGTCTTTGTATATGCAAGTGGCCTGAATAGCCTTCCTTCCTGTGCTTCCAAAGTAAATATTGGCAGAAATGATATCGTTATTATGAGAAGAGCAAAAAATATGGGCTTTCCTACCTCTTTCATGGCATCTATAATTATTTCGGTTCTCTTTTGTTGATTATCACCAAGAATCTTACCCTCTAGCCTCTTATGTACATTTTCCACAAGAACAATAGACGCATCAACCATGGCGCCAATTGCTATGGCTATACCGCCGAGGGACATGATGTTTGATGTATTCTTAAGGTAAAACATCGGTATAAATGCCATTAGTACTGCAAAGGGGATAGTTAGAATGGGAACTGCTGCGCTTCTTAGATGAAATAGAAATATAATAATTACTATGCTTACAATGATGATTTCTTCTATTAATTTCCCCTTTAGTGTATCAATTGCGCGGTTTATTAGACCGGAGCGGTCGTATGTGGTTACAATTTTAACTCCTTTGGGTAAAGATGGCTGTATCTCTTGTATTTTTGCCTTAATGTTACTTATCACTTCTAAGGCATTTTCTCCGTAGCGCATTACTACTATACCGCCTACCGCCTCACCTTTACCGTTTAATTCGGCAAGCCCTCTTCTGATTTCAGGGCCCATATGAACATCTGCAATATCTCTTATATAAATCGGAGTACCGTCTTTTCCTACTCCTACCGGTATTTTTTCTATATCCGAAGTGGATTTGATATACCCCCTGCCTCTTACAAAATATTCTGTCGAGGCAAATTCTACTACTCTTCCCCCCACATCATTATTGCTCCTTCTAATAGCAGAAATTATTTTATTAAGCGGTATATCGTAAGCTACAAGCTTATTGGGATCAATCTCTACCTGATACTGTTTTTCAAATCCTCCCACGCTTGCTACCTCTGCTACACCCGGGACAGATTCAAGCCAGTAGCGCAGATACCAGTCCTGAAAAGTGCGTAAATCAGACAGATCGTTATTTCCGCTTTCATCCACAAGCGCATACTGATAAACCCATCCCACACCCGTAGCATCCGGACCCAGTGTGGGATTAACTCCTTCAGGAAGCTTTCCCGAGACCTGGTTCAGATACTCTAACACCCTGCTTCTTGCCCAGTAAATGTCCGTACCGTCTTCAAAAATTATATAGACAAAAGAAAGTCCGAAGAATGACTGGCCTCTTACAAATTTAACATTTGGCGCAGCAATCATTGTTGTAACAATAGGATAAGAAATCTGATCCTCTACAAGGTCAGGACTCCTGCCTTTCCACTCTGTAAATACTATTACCTGAGCATCGGAAAGATCGGGTATTGCGTCGAGAGGAGTGTTGCTCATGGCCCAAAATCCCCATGCCGAGATAAAAAGGACTCCCAGGATTGTTATAAATTTATTTTTTGCGGAATACTCTATTATCTTTTCTATCATTTCATACTCTCATGGTTATCTGATTTTATATCTTCGGTAGTTTCTGACTGATCATCATCTCCCCACGTAGCCACAGCAGCCCTCACCTTGCTTTCCGAATCAATCAGGAAGTTTGCGCTTGTTACCACCCTGTCACCTTCTTTTAAACCTTTAAGCACTTCATAGTACAGCTCAGATTTCTGTCCAAGTTTGACCTTTCTTATTTGCAGCGCCCCTTCACCTTTATCAACAAACACTATATTCTGCTTGCCAGTTCTCAGTACTGCGCTTGTAGGTACTGAGAGTTTATCTTCACTGGGTATTTCAATAGTTACATCAGCAAACATCTCTGGCAGGAGCTTCAGATCAGGGTTTGGAAACTCCAGCCTTGCCTTGGAAGTTCTGGTTTTTTTCATAAGATGCGGCCATACGAATGTGATCTGTCCATGGAACGCCTCACCCGGGAGTGCCGTAACTGTAATAGAAGCATGCTGACCCGGTTTAACCAGAGATATTTCATCCTCATATATATCAGCATTTACCCATGCAGTAGAGTGATCGGCAATTGTAAAAATTGTTGTCTTAGGCTCAACATACATATTCTCAAATGCATTTTTAAACGAAACATGACCTGTTATGGGAGAGTAAATAACAAGGCTCTTTTTTACCTTTCCTGTTCTTTCCAGTTCTCTTATCTGTGATTCTGAGATATCCCAGAGTTTAAGCCTTCTTCTTGTAGCCTCAGCCAGCGACTTTGCGCCGCCTGAAATCTCGGAAAACTCGCTTTTTCCAAGAACATTCTCTGATTTGAGTGCAAGCAGGTACTCCTGTTGTGTGGATACAAGATCGGGGCTGTATATAGAAAATAGTGGGTCGCCCTTCATTACATGCTTCCATGTAAAGTCTACAAACACTTTATCGATCCAACCGCTTACTTTTGTGTGTATGTGTTCTATTTTAGTTTCATCAAGCTCAACCTTACCAACTGTTCGAATCGTCCTGTTCATAGACCGAATAGAGACTATCTCTGTCTTAACACCAATCATCTGCTGCCTTTGTGGGCTTACTATAAACTCTGAACTTACTTGTCCATCTTCTTGTTTTTTGGGCATCACACCTGTGCCATGACCACTATGGTCATGCATATTCTGTGATGATGCGTTATCCATATCGCTGCTCTTATGTTTTATTGGTTTTTCAACAGATGTTAGATCCATCCCGCATATAGGGCACTGACCCGGTTCATCAAGCCTCACAGACGGATGCATGGCGCATGTCCAGTACTCTATAGCCCCATCCTCATCCATTACCGGCATATATTCATGCTCGTGTTTTTGTGTAAATAATGGGATTTTATTTACAACAGGTATTTTTGATCCAAACAAGGCTAATCCTGTAATAATAATTAAGATTAACCCTACTACGGCTTTATTGTTTTTAAATTTCATCTCAATTTCTCCCCTGATTACCAGACTCTGTTTTATTAAAATCTACTCCCGATATCTGCTCAAGCATTGCTACAGATATCTCATGCTCGGCAAGCTGTTTGTAGTACTCAATCTCAAAATTAAATAGGGTTATGAGATTATTAAGTAGTGTAAGAAAATCCACATCACCCACCTGATAGCCGGAAATTGCAGACTCAAGGGAAATCTGTGACTGAGGTATGATTCCATCTTTATACAAGCCCATGAGCCTGTCTGCAGTACTAGCAGAAATATATTTATCCTTGATCTCAAACAAAATCTCTGACGTACTATCATCATATCTATCCTTACTAGCCTGAAGGTTTAAATGAGCCTCTTGTATTGCAGGCTTTTCTTTTCTCCAGAAATAAAGCGGCACTTTCAGGCCAAGCCCCACCTGCCAGAGGTCTTCGAAATTATCAGTTCCTCCGTCTCTGTTAAAATAAGTGCCCTGAATCACAAAATCCGGAAGATACTGCTTTTTTGCAAGCTGCAGCTGTTCTTTTGAACCCTCAACAAGCTCGAGTTCTGAAAGTAATTGTGGGGACTGATTCTTGGTCATTTCGCTTAGATTTTCCAGTGTGATGTCAATATCCGTTTTCTCTATTTTTTCAGGACTACCGATATCAGAATGCTGGGAGAGATTTAATATCTTCTTTATTCTTGCCTCGGTGATCTCTTTTTTCATACTCAGGTGTTCTACTGTATGAATGAACGAAGAGAGTTCCACTTGTGCTTTAATAACGTCCTGCTGTATACCCTTTCCGACTTCGTATTTTATCTCTGCTGTTTTTACAAATTGCTCCAGAAGTTCCTTATTTCGTTTTGTAATTTCGAGTGATTTACTAATCAGATACCAGTTGTAGTACTCTTTTTTGAGCTCTGCTATAACTCTTCTTGTAACAGACTCTGCTTTCCATTTTTGGGCCTCTGATACCTGCTCGGCAATTTTTCTTTTGGAAGAGAGTTTGGTTGGAAATGGTATATCCTGAATAAAATATGCCTGAATATCAGTTCTTGGATCTTCACCAAGCGTAATCTCTGAGAAACTTACATTTTTAAACCTGAGTCCAATTGTTGGATTTGGAAGTGAAGACACCTGAGTAGGTCTCTTAGCAGAAGCTAAAGACATTGCTTGTGCAGCCTTTATTTCAGGATTATTGTCCAAAGCCTGTCTGATTGCGCTATCGAGACTAAAACTCTCCTTTGCCTCAAGCACGGCAGAATTTATAAATAAAAACAGTGTTAAAATAAGATAAAAATACATATTTCCCTCCACGGTTAAGAATTAGAGTTCCTAAATGAACCCAAGTGGATAAAACTTCCCTGTAAACGGGAAAAAATAACGGAGAGAAATATTTCTAGATTAAATAAGAAGAGTTTTTTATAAAAAGCTCGGTGGGTATTGCTCTGTCAGGTATCTTAAAACTAGATTTCTCGAAAATATAATTGTAATTATTAGTCTGTGAAATAAATAACTCTGTAAATATTTCACCATCATACAAATTGTCTTCAATCTCAAAAGATTTACTTAAAAGAAAATACTGGCAAAGAGATATATTTTCTTCTATAGATGATATCTGAAAATCCAAAGATGTATCTATGGTTGATTGCTCCATCTGCATTGCGCCCATGGAATGACAGTCAGCCGCAGTATCCGGCTCAGGGCCTAACGCATGACACAGATCACACAGCCCGCCATAACAAAGGAATATATTTAGAGCAAGAAAAAATGATAGAACCTTTTTCATATTAGTTTTAATATAAAGTTTTTAATGGTAAAAAGCAATACAATTAAATTTAACATATAACATTCAAGCATAAATTATTTCATGATGCAGGTGGGTTACAGTTATTTTATTAATTCCTTATACCTAAAACAGCTTGTTATATGATCATTTACCACGCCTGCTGCCTGTAGGAATGCATAACAAATAGTAGATCCCACAAAGGTAAATCCCTCTTTTTTTAGCGCCTTGCTAATTTCATCTGAAAGAGGGGTTGATGCCGGAATATCACCGAGACTATTCCACTTATTTTGAATTACTTGACCATCTGTAAATGACCATATATATGAATTAAAAGAGCCGTGTTCTTTCTGTAATTTTAAAAATGCCTCAGCATTTGTTTTGGCCGCTTTAATTTTTAATCTGTTTCTGATAATGGCAGGATTATTCCTTGCAGACTCCATCTGTTTATCTGTAATTCTTGCAACTTTTATAGGATCAAATTTAAAGAACACTTTTTTAAATCCTTCTCTTTTATGAAGTACTGTTTTCCATGAAAGCCCAGCCTGAAATGCATCTAGAATTATATACTCAAACCATTTCCTGTCATCATGAACAGGCACACCCCACTCCTCGTCATGATAATGTAGCATTATCTCATCATCCCCCATCCACGAGCATCTTGGTTTGTTGTCAGTAGTCATGAATTATTATTAATATTCTAACCTTATTAATAGTACAATTCTTCAATTTTACTCCCTCACCTACCATGTCTTAGCCTTGCCACGTGACTTAGGATCCCATCCTTGATCTAATGCCAATTCTACTTCTTGAAACAACTTGGCTTCGAAGTCACGCTGTGATCTTGGTTTCTCAAAGAAATACATATTAAACGGGAACTCTACTATAAGTTCTCTTTCTTTACCAGATTCAGCATTAACACATACTGCTATTCCTCGATGATTTTCGTAAGCATTAGACGCCCCACCCCAATGACGAATCTTCCAAAATAATTTAAAGCCTTTGATAGTAAAACTGCCATTATCGATGAATTGTGCCATTGAAATGTTCGATGATATATTATTATTAATAATCTGAAACTTATATAATATATTTATTGTATAAAAATAATCTTATCACTTCAAAATCTCCCCGGTCTTCTCACTCCAAAGAAGAAGGTCCAGTTCATCTATGTTTATTCCTATATCTTTTGAAAAGTTTATCAGTATTTTCTCTGTTTCTAAATATTTATTTTCTGTAGTAGGAATTTCGTTTGATCTTATTAGATTAAGCTCATATAAGTAATAAATGATATGTTTATCCAATATTGCATAGCCTGAGTGTCCGGTGTTTCTTAAAAAATGGCTTGCCTCTTTAAACCCTATGCCTTTTATTTCCGAAGTCGTAGCCAAAAACCCTCTTCTCTCAATTGGGTCTTTTATGTTAGCGATCATATCTCTAATATTGAAATTATATTCAGATTTCAGATACTCTCTGCACTGGATTATATGATTAGCTCTGAGATTTGGATATCTGTAATGCCCGATTAGGCTAGCTCTAATTTGATTAAAATCTCCAAAAGCAAGCACATCCTTTACAGCCTCTACTGAGTTTAGAGCCATCTTTGCGCTTGTGCCTGCCGCGAGTATGCAAAATGTCATCTCTTCAAATAACAGCTCATCTGATGCATTTTTTCTGATCTGTTTAAAATCATTTAGACGAGACTTTATAAGCGGCTTCTTTTTCTCGTAGCTATCCTGCAGTCTGGAAATAAGCTTGTGATTCATGATGATTGGAAAAGCTTGAGGATGGTTTGATTATTTAACGTAGATTTTTAAAACGTCGCCTCTATCGAGCCTGTTTGACTTGAGATTGTTCCATTTCTTAATCTTAGAGACAGTTGTGTTGTGCTTTCTTGCAATTTCCCACAGGTTGTCGCCACTTCTTACATTGTATGATATTAGGTTTGACTTACTCGAAGAAGATTTTGCATACACTTTAGTAGGAATTTTGAGAACCTGACCTACTCTAATATTAGCACCTTTGATGTTATTTTCTCTCTTTAGTGAGTGGAGTCTAACTCCATGCCTTTCAGCAATTTGACTAAGAGTATCACCACTTCTCACTTTATAAGTTTTGGCTTTCTTGGCAACCGTTGTGGATTTTGAAGAATAGCTCGATCCTCCGGGTATAGTGAGCTTCTGTCCCGGGTATATAGTATTTCCTTTGATCTTATTTGCTGCTTTTATTGATTTAATGCTCACACCGTGTCTGCTGGCAATCCCGCCAACAGTGTCACCTTTTCTCACTTTATAGGTTGATGACTTGGATGAAGCGCTATAAGAGGATGACTTACTTGAACTACTATTTGATGCATAAGAACTGCCGGTATATTTTGTAGGAATTCTTAGTTTTTGCCCTATTCTTATAAGATTACCTCTTAATTTATTGGTTCTTTTAATGGAAGAAACTGAGGACCTGTATCTTCTGGCTATACCACCCAGGGTATCACCGCTTTTTACCCGGTGAGTAAGATACATAGGCGCATTATATTTCTTAAGGGCATAAAGCTCTGTCTGCTTTTCTCCAACAATCTGCCCATATCCGTCAGGAACCTTTAATAAATAATTTGAGCCAGGCGGAGTAGCATTTCTTATAAGACTCGGATTAAGATCTCTTAGTGTTTTGTAATCAGTTTTTATTACTCTTGCAATATCTTTTAAACTTTTTTGAGCAGGAACTACAGCAATTTCATATGATTGAGGTTTGTGATAATCAATCTCTGTAAAACCATACTTCTCCGGATTTTTTACAATTACTAATGCCGCTACAATTTTAGGTACATACTCTTGTGTTTCACGAGGCAAAGCCTTTCTTGTTCGGGACATCTCCCAAAAATCGTCATGATTATATTTATCAATTGCACGCTGCACCCTGTGTTCTCCTGCATTGTAACCAGCTGCTGCAAGCTCCCAAGACTCGAACATTTCATATAGATCGCTCAAATAATTAGCAGCTGCTATTGTAGACTTTTCAGGATTCATCCTCTCATCTATCCAGGAATTTATAGTAAGTCCATACTTCCTGCCGGTTCCTCTAATAAACTGCCAGGGCCCTACAGCACCCATTGGAGAGCGTGCCTTTACATTAAAACCGCTTTCAATCATTGATAGATAAACCAGGTCTGATGGAAGATCCTTTTTCTTTAGGATCTCGGTCATCATTGGGATAAACTTGCCTGATCTTTCAAGCCACCTTGTAAAAGTCTTTCTACCTCTGTTTTGATAGAAGTTTATATATTTCTGGACCTTATCGTTTAGAACAATAGGTATTTCCTGATCGGTAGTTGGAAGCTGATCCACCAGGTCTTCATATATATGGTCTCTGATTCTAAAAAAATAGTAGTGTGCCTTCCAGGTCTGATCGTCCGGATCGAGAAGGTAATAACCTGTTCTGTCTTCCCTAACAAAATATTGTTCGGCCGAAGCTTCACTCTGGCCCAATACATGGCCGCCATAATAACTATCACTCTGATTGGATAACGCAGAAAATGCGTTATCAGAAATAGACTGTGAAGCTTGCTTACCTGTAGTAGCACAGCTTATTGTTAAAAGCAGAATGGGTAGAAATAAATAGTAATACCTGGTGAACATTGACGAAAAGTTAATCATATTTCTTAACTTTTGTCAAAGGTTTTTTTACATATAGTATTTATATGAAAAAAATTATACAATATGTAGTGATATCATATATAAGACTAATATCTTAGTTAATAGTTCTACATACTTTTATACCTGGAGGAAACTGAATGGAAGTACCTGATGGTTTTGAAACGGCACTAAACTTTGGATTTTATGATTCTATCTTTTCAAGACGCTCACGAAGATTTGGTCTTGGAATGGAAATAGAAGAAGGAACGCTAAAACATAAATCAAGTCACAAACCGGTAGCACTATCAAATCTGGAAGAAGCAATGCTCATATGGGCTGGGACAGGTATGACCGGACTTTCCCTTGGTGATCTTCCAAGAACCGGTATATCATGGCTGTTCCACTGGACAGGAAGAAGCTGGCCCTGCTCATGCAATTCTCATTCTACAGAGCTCTTTTATACAAATGATGACGGAGTATATATGGTAAAGCTTTTTGATCTGCTGCCGGACAAAGATCAAACATCAATATTTCAGAACAAATCAGATGAGCAAAAACTGGAAAGGCTCTTGTCTCTTTTTAATAAGAGTCAGCTTAAACTTGAGGATGGTAGAGCAGTACTTCCAAAGGGCGAGCCAGGGCTTTTTGATTTTAATGCATGGAACGTAAACAAACCCGGCACTACATTTTTGATCCCTGTTACAAACACAACAGTTGAGTACATGGTACTGCTATTTATTTATTTTGGCTCAAAGTATGGATTTAACATTATAGACGAGCTAAACGGCGGCAGGAGTTGCGGGCTCGATAAGTGGATAAAAAAGGGATACATAAAAAATGATGTCCGCATGTCACTATTTGATCTAGAGCTAAGAGTGCTAACAACACTAAATGTAGAACAGGCATTTATATGCCAAAATATGAATCTCGCGCTTCAGTGCCTTGGACTTGGCGGTTGGGCTTTTACGGGGCTTCTACCCCATTATGCATTGGGATTAAAACCAGAGTTTCCCGGCCTTGGCTTTACTTTTACTACACCCGAAGAATCTCTACGCAGCGAAAAGAACCCTGTTCCTGTAGGAAGGGATGGAGTATTTGAGGCGCTCTGTCCTCCGTATGTAAAGGATATGGGTGAAGCGGTCGATAAATTCCTGCAAATTAGAGGAGATTTCTGGAATGAAGACAATCCATTCCCTTATCAAGACCCTGAAGGTATTTTAGACGATGAGTATCATCCAAAAGAAGTGAGAGTAGAGATAGTAAAAGATTTTTGCAGGTATGTGCATGAAAACTACGGCAGGTTTCCGGCATTTTTAGACCCTATGTTTACAAGGCTTGTTTTCCAGGCACACCACCTAGATCTCGAGTTTTATGATAAGCACTATAAGGAAGGGGCTTACACGGAACTACATAAGGATCATTTTAAACTATGGCATCCTGATATGGGTGATCCGTTTGGTTAACCGGCAATTTATTAATTACTTATTCTTCACCCTCTCAACATAACTGCCGTCTCTTGTATCAACTTTAATAATTTCACCAATATCTATAAAAAGAGGTACGTTTATTACGGCTCCTGTTTCTACTGTTGCAGGTTTTGTAGAAGCTGAAACGGTATCACCCTTAAGACCAGGATCGGTCTCTGTAACCTCGAGATCAACTGTTGTAGGAAGCTCTATACCAATAGGCTCGCCATTATAATAGTTTACGATCACATCCTGCTGTTCTTTTAAGAATTTTGCGCTGTCTCCTACCTGGTCTGGTGATATTGCAATCTGATCATAGGTTTCGTTATCCATAAAGTGAAAGGATATATCATCCTTATATAGATACTGCATCTGCTTTTTTTCTAAATCAGGGGTTTGAAATGTATCTCCCGACCTGAATTTTTTTTCCTGAGCAGCTCCTGTAAAGATGTTTTTAAGCTTTGTAGTTATAATAGCACCGCTTCTTCCCATCTTGGAATGCTGGTAATCTGTAACTTCCCATACTGAATCCTCAAACTCTATTTTAAGCCCTTTATGAAACCTGCTTACATCAACTACTCCCATCTTAAATTCTCCTCCAAAAAGATTTTCTTATTAGTGAACCTGCTCATGTTCTTCTAATTCTTCATTATCTATTGCATCTTCTACTGGCATACTATACTGCTCATTTGCCCACGTTCCAAGATCAATCATCTTGCATCTCTCTGAACAAAATGGCCTGTAAATAGTATCTTCCCAATTCACAGATTTATTACATGTGGGACACTTTACTTTCATAAAAGAAGATTATTGCTAAAGGATAGTAAAAAATCAATCTCAATAAAGTGGTTAGTAAAAAATATTATTTACCACTACTGCCACTTTCTGTAAGTGCGTTTTCAATAAGCTCACATATTATATGCGCTACAGTGATATGAGCTTCCTGGATTCTTTGGGTGGATGTGGAAGGAACTGCAATTATGTGATCAGTGTGTTTTTTAAGTTTTGTTGTACCGCTTCCGCTAAAGGCTACGGTCTTTAGCTCTTTTTCTTTTGCGATCTCCAAAGCCTTCAGTATGTTTGCTGATTTTCCGCTTGTTGTAATACCAAGCGCAATGTCACCCTTGTTTCCAATAGCCTCTATTTGTCTGGAAAAAATATCATTGAACGATGTGTCATTTGCTATAGAAGTAATAATGGAACTGTCAGTTGTAAGAGCTATTGCGGCAAGTGCTTTTCTATCAATCATGAAGCGGTTTACAAACTCTGCCGCTATATGCTGCGAATCGGCAGCACTTCCGCCGTTTCCAAATATTAGAACTTTCTTTCCTGATTTAAGCGCACGAGTTATTAGCTCAGAAACCTGAACAATCTCGTCCAGTGATTCTTTTGCCATTTGCATCTTTACATCTGCGCTCTCTCTAAGAGCGGATATTACATGTTCTTTCATATCTTAAGTTCTTTTAAAAAGCTTTTCCATCTCCCCATAAGTAAATTCTTTTGATACAGGTCTACCATGCGGGCAGAAATGTGGCAAGTCCGTCTTATCAAGCTCGTCTAAGAGGAATTGCAACTTTTCGGTTTGCAGATACTGATTTGCTGTGACAGATTTATGGCATGCAATCGTTGCAATTAACAGGTCAATCCTGTCACTCACACTTTTCTCGGCGTCATTTTCCTTAAGCTCACCTATTATATCTACAATAATCTTATGCCAGTCACCATTTTTTAAAAACACCGGCGAACAACGGAGCAAATACGACCAGTCACCAAATTTTTCAAGATCAAACCCCATCTTTGAAAACAGATCTATATTATCATCAACAACAGTACTCTCCGCTCCTGTAAGCTCTATTACTTCTGGGAACAAAAATTTTTGTGTTTGAAGGGTGCTTGTCTCAAATTGTTTTTTAAATTTTTCATAATTTACCCTTTCATGCGCAGCATGCTGGTCAATAAGAATCATGCCGCTTTGTGACTCACAAACTATATAAAGGTTATTTATCTGCCCTACTATATTAAGGCTTCCAAAAAACCCTTTTTGTGTAAAAATATCATCACTTTGAGATTGTGCAGTTAATATTTCTTCACTGCCAACTTGCGGGCTGCTCTCAATTTTATAGTCCTGTTTATAATCCTGGCCTATTTCCCTGAGTACCCTTAACTGATCTTCACTTTGAAAGTAATTTGGACTTACCCTTCTTGTGTCTGCGGGTCTGTAGTTGTAAGTATTATTAATATTTTTCTGGTCAATATTAGTGTTACTATATGGTTTTTTATCAAATGCCATTATCCATGGAGCATTTTCAAGCATCTTGCTTATTGCGCTGCTTATAAGCTCTGAGACTTTATATGCTGAATGAAAACGCACCTCACTTTTTGTAGGATGAACATTTATATCTACTTCGGAGCTTGGCAATTGGGTAAACAGCACACCCTGAGGGAACCTGCCCTTCTCTATTACTTTACCAAAAGATGAAATCACAGACCTTGTTATAAGTTTATCCTTTACAGGCCTTCCGTTTACATAACAAAATAGTTTATATGTAGATGTCCTCACATCGTTTGGGCTCGATAAAAAACCGTGCACAACAACCCCTGAAGATTCGGCGCTTACCTCATGAAGGTCTACCTTTGGATAAATCTCTAAAAGACGCGAATGCAGATTAGATCTTGAACTTAGATTTAAGATGGTTTTATCGTTATGGATTACTTCAAAACTCACGTCATATCTGATAATTGCGTGGCGCTGTACAATATCTAAGACATTTGAAAGCTCTGTTTCAATCTTTTTTAGGAATTTAAGCCTTGGAGGCGTATTATAAAAAAGGCTTCTTACTTCAATGAGAGTACCCTCGGGACAACCCGTATCATTTACCTTCCTTATTACTCCACCATCTATAACGATTTCACAACCCGATAGTTGCTGGTCCTGTTTTGTAACAAGCCTGAATTTGGATATGCTGCTTATACTAGGAAGTGCCTCACCCCTAAATCCCAGTGTGCTGACATGCAGTAAATCATCGGCTGCCTTTATTTTACTTGTAGCATGACGTTCAAGACAAAGAAGCGCATCATCCCTGTTCATGCCTATGCCGTCATCCTCTACACTTATAAATTTTTTGCCTCCGGATACAAGCGTGATCTTTATCTTTTTAGAGTTTGCATCCAGGGAGTTTTCAATTAGCTCTTTTACCACTGATGCCGGTCTTTCTACTATTTCACCGGCAGCAATTTTGGATACAACATCATCAGGAAGTATAGTTATGATCCCCATCTAAACCCAATTCTACATAAGTCAAAAATTATAGTCAAAATGATATAAAAATTACAAATTTCATACAAATAAAAAATTATTAACAATTAGAAATTTAATTATGTATAATTGATCAGTTATTATTGCTTCACTAAACTACTTTTTTAGATATTATCTTATAATAACTCTGAGGTGCTATTTTAAATGAAGATGTTCAATATATATAAAATTGGATTACTAACTATTGCTGTTTTGTTGTTAGCAACGCTAATAATACCAACCGATGCGAAGTCACAGCAAAAGAAGAGAAAAAAAGAAACCGCCAAGACTGCGCTTATTATTACAGATTATGAATGGAAAACGGGTGGTAGAGGTATAGAAGGTATCTTAAATTCCGTAACAATTGAAAATGTAGGCAGCAAAGATTACGAGAACATTTCCATAGAAGTAGAGTTAATTAGCAATAATGATGTGCCTCAGGGCTCACTTAGAGCTACCATTAAAGACAATCTCATTTCCGGATCGACTAAGACATTTACTAACATTAGTCTTGGATTCATGAATACCGATCTTGAAAAATCAATTATAAGGATTACCGGAGCGGAGCTTGTTGAAAGAGGTATAGATTCTCCAAAAGATGTAATACTGGTAAAAGACTGGCAGTGGCTTGAAACAAATTATGGTACAGAGGGAATATTAAAGTATATAACTCTTGAGAATAAGAGTGATATTAACTTTAAGAAAATTCAGATAACTATTAATTTCCAAGATCCTGCTGATTCATCAACAGTACCCTACAGGACCATAATCCATGATTATCTGCCTGCAAATTCAGAAAAGACGTTCAACAATATTAACGTTGGTTTTAAAGATAGAGGAGCAAGAAGTGCAGTAATTACAGTTAGGGATGCCACTAAAATAACCAAAAGAGAGTACAGGAGCCTTCTTGCAAAGGAGGGTATAAGGGTTGATGAAAATACCCCTGGTATTGATAGTTATCCCGATTATGACGGCCAGGGAGAGAGAGACAGAAATCTATCACTTGCTGAAAGATACAGAAAATATGTATTAAAGGTTGATCCGGATTCCGGAGAGCAAATAATTGAAGGTATTGAGGATAGTGAGGGTGAATTACAAAAAGAAATACTGATAGAAGAACCTCAAGATACATCTCCATATTATAGGGATAGAAATCAATATGCCACAAGGGTGGACAATGCCATAAGCGATGAACAGCTGCTAAGGGAACAGGCAAAGATATTCCCTGAGGTTTTCCAGGAAATTGTTATAGTATCTGCTGAGGCTGATACTTTTGAAACTGATACAAGAACCGAATCTTACAGTCAGCCGGTGAGTGAACCTCAAACTCATGAAAGACATAAGATAGAGTACAGGTATGAAAAGCCTAAAGAAAAGAAGAATGTTATAAGCAGAGCATTCGGATGGAGCAAAAATCTTGTAGGTCTTGGTGATGATGAAGAGGAAGAATATGAACTTACTGAGACCAAAGTAGCCGTAGATAATACTAACACAGCCTCAACCAAGCGACACCCATACACAAGTGTAGCTAGGGTTGATGGAAAGACTGTAGAGTATGAAAATATTAGTGAAGATGAGTATCTGATAGAAAGTGATGAAGACTATGAACCTCTTCCAACCATAGATATAGAAATCAGGGATTACAAGGTAAAACCCGGAATTGTAAGCACCATAGGGCAGCTTTCAGAAATAACCCTTGTAAACAGAAGTAATATCACATACACGAACATTCAGCTCGAGGTCACTTTTTATAACAGAGGTGCAACTAAACAGCTTGGTTCAAATAAATTTGTAATAAATGAAATCCTGCCGAAACGCACAAGAAGAACGTTCAATAATGTTGATATAGGTTTTTTAAATACCGTACCCGAAGAGTTGAAGATAAGAATAGTAGATGCTATAGATATTAACTAAATCTAATACCAAATTACATATTAAAATCTTAAGCTACCTTATACAAACGATTTTTCTACGCACCTATACTTATATATAGTTCATGTGCTATTGATATACAGAATAAATCTTGTCAGTTTGTAATTCCAAATCCTAAGATTCAAGACCGACTATTTCATCAGTCTCATCTATAATTTCACCAAGCCTGTCCTTAAATGTCTTAATTCCTCCAAGAGGAATCACAATACAGGATCTTCCCCCGCTAAGCTCAGTTATTCTAAGATATTTGCCTTTATGGTTTTCTTTTACATCAAAGAAAAATCTTTTGGATTCAATATCAATGTGTTTACTTAAATGCTCTTTTTCTACTCTTTCCATAATACCACCGCCTCTTGTCCTCCCTATGAGAACTGAATTCGAAAATTGGGCTTCAATAATAACAAATGACTTATAAAAATCAAGGTAGAGATTATACTTAAAAAAAGTATATAATAAGTTGATCCCAATAAACTATTTTACCGTATTATTACAACAAACCTAAACACTGAATATTATGGCAAGAATAAATATAGAACTACCGAATGACTTTATATACTGCACTGAAATAAAGCTTAGAATAAGCGACATAAACTATGGAGGCCACCTGGCGCATGACTCAATTCTTTCGCTGACACATGAGGCACGGGTAAGGTTCTTGCAAAGCCTGGGTTATTCCGAAGCCAATATTGACGGGCCCGGGATCATTCTTTCAGACGCAGCGCTTGTATATAAATCAGAGGCTTTTTACGGACAGTCCTTAAAGATTGAGATTGCAGTTAATGAGTTCAGCAAATACGGGTGTGATTTTGTTTACAAACTCTCCGACTCTGAGACCCTAAAGGAAGTAGCCAGAGTAAAGACAGGCATTGTATTTTATGACTACAATAAAAGAGAAATCAGCAGAGTGCCTCAAAAATTCAAATCCGAATTTAATTCCTAGCTCAAAACCTCACCTGGTTTAAGTGCAATTATCTCCATCTCTGTAAGGTCTCTTGTAAGAGCCTTTAGCTGATCAGGTGTGCCGATAAGCGGCGGGAATGTACCATAATGCATCGGTATCACATATTTTGGATTTAAAAACCTGCATGCATAAGAAGCCTCAAGCGGTGACATGGTAAACAAGTCTCCAATAGGAAGCATAACAAGCTCAGGTTTATATATCTCGGAAATTAATTTCATATCACTAAATATATTAGTGTCTCCAGCATGATAAAGCCTGAAGCCATTTTCAAGTTGAATAACAAAGCCAGCAGGCTCTCCACCATATATAGTTGAACCGTCATCGTCTTTAATGCCGCTTGAATGCTGAGCATGGGTCATGAAAAACTTTATTCCGTCTACTACCTGCCCTCCCCCTTTATTCATTGGCGCACAGTTTTCAACTTTCTTACTTCCAAGCCAGTCACAAATCTCCCAGTTTGAAACAACAGTAGGTTTATATTTCTCTGCAAGTGGTCTAACATCACTTATATGATCAAAATGGCCGTGGGTAACTGCAATAATATCTACTCCATCAACATCTTTAAGGTTTTCAGGGCATGAGGGGTTTTCTGTTATCCAGGGATCAATGAAAATAATTTTTCCTTTGGGTGATTTGATCCTGAATGTTGAATGTCCGTAATATGTAATCTCAAAGCCTTTACCGATATTTGCCATTTCTTTCCTCCAGAATAAAATTTCGTAAAATTAACAAATATGATAAAACTTTGCAAGACAGAATAATTAATTTATTTTTTTCTTATAAAGTTATGAATAAAAGCTATGAAATAATTGACCACACAGCCGATATATCCGTTAGAGTATCCGGTAGGGACTTTAACGAATTATTAATTAATAGTTCTTTAGCAATGATGGATATAATTTGCGATTTGAATACTATTGAAGCAAAAAATAAATATGCGGTTAAATCAGATGGAAACTCAGAAGAACAACTCCTTGTAAACTGGCTTTCAGAACTGCTATACATGCATGAAGTTAAAAGACTGTTGTTCTCTGATTTTGAAATTAAAGTAAATGAAAATAAAGAGGTTGAGGGTATCTGCAAAGGTGAAGAGATCGATTTTTCGAGGCATGATCTATTAAACGATATAAAAGCCGTAACATATAGTGGCCTAAATGTAGAGCATAATAACGGATTATTATCGGCAACGATCACATTTGACATATAAATTTATGGAACATTCACGACCTATAAAAACAATAAAGATAAATGATTATCTTTTTGAAATTCCAAA
Source organism: Thermodesulfobacteriota bacterium (assembly GCA_041572575.1). Taxonomy (GTDB): domain Bacteria; phylum Desulfobacterota_D; class UBA1144; order Nemesobacterales; family N074bin48; genus N074bin48. Next base: position 12,282 of record JBFFSH010000027.1, on the reverse strand, counting down.
AACAGGCAGGATGCTTGTCCCCGGAAGGCTTTATGTAAACGAGAAAATACTTAAGTCTATTATTGAAGACAGATCAATCGAGCAGGTCGTAAATGTTGCCCACCTCCCCGGTATACAAAAATATTCCATAGCCATGCCCGACATTCATCTGGGTTACGGATTTCCAATAGGAGGAGTTGCCGCAACAGATATTGAAACTGGAGTGATCTCACCCGGAGGGGTAGGATATGACATCAACTGCGGCGTGCGTTTAATGAGAACCAATCTTACAGAGAAAGACGTGAGGCCAAGCCTTAGACTTCTTGTAGAGCAACTATTCAAAACCGTACCCTGCGGCCCGGGTATTGGGGGTAAAATAAAATTATCCGATAGTGATTACAACGATTTTACGGATAAAGGAGTGAAATGGGCGATAGAAAGAGGATGGGGAATAGAACAAGACCTGGAGATGATTGAAGACAGGGGCTATTTTTCGGGATCAAACCTAGAAAATATAAGCCAAAAAGCACTTGAAAGAGGAAGGAATCAGTTAGGCTCGCTTGGTTCAGGAAACCACTTTTTGGAGATTAATGTAGTGGACAAGATAGACAATTTAAAGGTTGCTGATGCTTTTGGCCTGTCCATCGGGCAGGTCTGCGTGCTGATACACTGCGGCTCAAGGGGGTTTGGGCATCAGATATGCTCCGATTATATTAATAAAATGCTGAGATATATGGAAAGAGAGCAAATAAAACTTCCCGACAAACAGCTTGCCTGCGCACACATTAATTCCAAAGAAGGAAAGGAGTATCTCTCTGCCTTTGCAGCCGCAGTGAATTATGCATGGATAAACAGGCAGATAATTATGCACCTTACAAGAGAGGCTTTTATGAATGTGCTTAATCTAAGCTCTGCAGATCTGGGTGCTGCACTAGTCTATGACGTAAGCCACAACATAGCAAAAATAGAAGAACATAAAATTAATGGTGAAATGAAAAAAGTATGTGTACACAGAAAGGGGGCTACAAGGTCGTTTCCAAAAAATCATCCGCTTATCCCTGATATTTACAAGGACGTTGGACAGCCTGTCATGATACCGGGTGATATGGGTAGAGCATCATATGTTTTAGTAGGAACTGAAAACGCACTTGAGCAAACATTTGGAACCTGCTGCCATGGAGCAGGAAGGCTTCTGTCGAGAAGAAGAGCGCTTAAGCAGGGCGATCCGAATAAGCTGCTTGCAGAGCTCAGTAAAAAAGGAATTGAAGTCATAGCCAGAAAAAAAAGAACAATTGTTGAAGAAATGCCCGATGCTTATAAAAAAGTTGAAGATGTATGCGACGTTGTTCATAATGCAGGGATTGCAAAAAAAGTAGCCAGACTAAGACCAATAGGTGTTATAAAGGGATAATAAGATGCTGGATATAAAATTCATTGAAGATAATTTTGATCTTGTAATAACTAAAACAGAGCAAAGAAATACAAAAGTAGACTTTGATACTCTAAAAGAACTGATAGATAAGAGAAAAACTGCAATTAAAGAGGCAGAACAGGTTGAACATAAACGAAACAAGGGGTCTAAAGAAGTTGGCAGTTTGATGAGAGAAGGAAAAAAGGATGAAGCAAAACAGCTGCAAGCTGATTTAAAAGAGCTGTCAGATACTGTAAAAGAGTTAAATGATAAAAGAACAATTATTGAAACAGATCTGAGAAATATACTCCTGCAAATACCAAACATTACGAATGAAGCCGTACCAGTTGGTAAAGATGAATCAGATAACCCGGTTGTAAAAACATGGGGTGAGCCAACAAAATTTGATTATGAGATTAAAGACCATGTGGAGATAGGAAAGAATCTCGGAATCCTCGATCTGGAAACCGCAGCAAAGATCACTGGCGCAAGATTTTCTCTTTATAAAGGTCTTGGAGCAAGACTGGAAAGAGCACTAATTAATTTCATGCTTGATATACATACAAAAGAGCATGGCTATACAGAGGTACTTCCACCTCTTATGGCAAACTCTGAAAGTTTTACAGGCACCGGCAATCTACCCAAGTTTGAAGATGACCTCTTTAAAATAAATGACACTGATTATTACCTCATACCCACAGCAGAAGTACCAGTAACTAATATTTACAGAGATGAAATCATATCTGAAGAGCAGCTTCCGATTAAATATGCTGCTTATACGCCTTGTTTTAGAAAGGAAGCCGGGTCTTATGGAAAGGATGTTCATGGCATTATGAGACAGCACCAGTTCAACAAGGTTGAGCTTGTAAAGTTTACTACCCCTGAGACATCCTATGACGAGCATGAGGCGCTTACTGCAAACGCTGCAAAGATACTGGAGCTATTAGGACTTCCTTACAGAATAGTTGTCCTATGCACAGGCGACATAGGTTTTTCCTCTGCAAAGACTTATGACCTTGAAGTCTGGATTCCAAGCGAGAACAAGTACAGGGAAATCTCATCCTGCTCCAACTTTGAAGACTTTCAGGCAAGAAGAGCAGCCATTAGATATAAACCATCCGGAGGCGGCAAGACAAAACTTGTTCACACTCTGAACGGGTCAGGTCTGGCAGTAGGAAGAACTGTTATAGCAATCATGGAAAACTTTCAGAATAAAGACGGCACTGTCACCCTCCCAGAAGCTCTAAGACCATATATGGATGGTCTGGATAAAATAAGTTAAATCATTTTTATGCTTGAAAGAATTAAAACAACCTCTGGTTTAGTTCTTATCGTATCAAATATCATCCCGATTTATGGAGTATTCTACCAAAGCTGGGATGCATTCTGGATTGTACTTCTCTACTGGTCTGAAAATCTGATAATCGGTTTTTACAATGTATTGAGAATGATATTCGTAAAAGCATCTACTCCGGCAGAAAATGTTTCCAAGTTATTTATGATCCCCTTTTTCATAGTCCACTATGGAGGATTTTGCGCCGGACACGGATTCTTTATAATGATGATGTTTAAAAGAGATCCGGGAAATCTTTTTGAAGATATATCAGCCCCGGGATTTTTTGTCTTTATTGAAATGTTAATAAGTGTAGTAAGGAAGATCCTTGAAATCCTGCCCGATAATATGTTATTAGCATTTTTTACTCTTTTCTTAAGCCACGGGTTTTCTTTTGTATATAACTTCATCATCAAAGGTGAATATATGAATGTAAAAGCAAAAGACCTCATGTCCCAGCCGTACATAAGAATTGGCGTACTTCATATAGCTATTATTGCAGGTGCTTTTCCCGTGATGTACTTTGGTTCACCGGTCTATTTATTGGTAGTATTGATTCTAATAAAAATTATTATCGATCTGTATTTACACAATAAAGAACATAAAAAGTTTCAAAAAGAGATATCTGTTTAGTAAAAACACTATGTATAATTTTCTATACATTTGAATTTTTCTTATAAAGGAATACATTAAAAAACATGGCAAAGAACATTAAATTTAAAGGAACAGACACATATATTGCTACAGAAGACCTTATGGTCTCTGTAAACGCTGCAATTTCACTGGAAAAACCTCTCATAATAAAAGGTGAGCCCGGTACGGGAAAAACACTATTAGCTTTTGAAATCGCAAAGGCTCTAAGTAAGGAGCTAATTGCATGGCATATAAAATCCACTACGACTGCACAGCAGGGACTCTATGAATATGATGCCGTCACCCGCCTCAGAGACTCTCAGCTTGGAATGGAGGAGGTAGCCGATATTGCTAACTATATTAAACCCGGAAAGCTCTGGGAATCTTTTGATTCCAGGGAACAGGTTGTGCTGTTGATAGACGAGATTGACAAGGCCGATATTGAGTTTCCAAATGATTTATTGTTAGAACTAGATAAGATGGAGTTTTACTGCTATGAGCTTCAAAAGACTATTAAGGCAAAGAAGCGTCCGATTGTAGTAATAACATCCAATAATGAAAAGGAGCTCCCAGACGCTTTTCTTAGAAGATGCTTCTTTCATTACATCGCATTTCCGGAAAGAGACACAATGAAAGAGATTGTCGACGTACACTACCCCGATTTGGAAGACAAGCTGCTTCAAAGCGCAATGCGGGTTTTCTATGAAATAAGGGATTTAAACGGAATAAAGAAAAGACCCTCTACAAGCGAGCTTATAGACTGGATAAAGCTTCTGGTACTTGGAAAAATCACATCCGAGGAGCTCGATGACATAGATGTCGACAATGAACTGCCGCCTTATGTGGGGTCACTGCTAAAGAACGAGCAGGATCATGGACTTATCAGACTTGTAAAGAGAAGATTCAGGTAAGCTATGTTTATAGATTTTTTCTATCTACTGAAAAATGATGGCCTTCCGGTAACACTCAGGGAATATCTCACCCTCTTGGAAGCGCTTGACAAAGAAGTAATCTCATACAGTGTAGAAGATTTCTACTATCTAAGCAGAACTACCCTTATCAAACATGAGCAGCACCTTGATAGGTTTGATAAACTATTTGGAGTATTTTTTCAGGGTATTGAATTCATACCTACTGAAGAGTTTATGAAAATCCCGGATAAATGGATGAAAAGAGGGTTTGAAAGAATTTTAACCGAAGAAGACAAGGCGCTTATAAAATCCATGGGTGGACTGGATAAGCTTATGGAAAGACTAAAAGAGCTTATGAAGGAACAGAAGAAAAGACATGCAGGCGGAAATAAATGGATAGGAACCGGGGGCACCTCCCCTTTTGGAGCTTATGGCTTTAATCCCGAAGGGATAAGAATTGGTCAGGACAGAAGCATAAACCGCAGGGCTGTAAAGGTATGGGATAAAAGAGAATTTAAAAATCTTGATGACAATGTAGAGATAGATACAAGAAATATGAAGATGGCTCTAAGAAAACTAAGGGTTCTTACAAGAGAAGGAATGCCAGAAGAACTGGATATAGATAAAACCATAAAAAAAACCTCTGAAAATGCGGGGCTACTAGAACTTGAGATGGTGGCATCAAAAAAGAACAACGTAAAAGTGCTGTTATTCCTTGATATTGGCGGCTCTATGGACGACCATATAGAGATATGCGCACAGCTATTTTCTGCTGCAATTTATGAGTTCAAGCACCTGCAGTATTTTTATTTTCACAACTGCATTTATGATCATATATGGAAAAATAATATCAGGCGATACGAAGAAAGAACTCCTACATTTGAGGTGTTTAACACTTATAATAGCGATTATAAATTAATTATTGTAGGAGACGCATCTATGTCTCCCTACGAGCTTGCAATGCCAGGGGGAGCTGTGGAATATATGAACGAAGAGCCTGGATATACATGGCTTCAGAGGCTAAAAGACCAATATCCCGATTTTATATGGCTAAACCCCATCGATCCGGATGACTGGAAATGGACAGAATCAATTGGAATGGTAAGGGAATTTTTCGAAGGCAGAATGTTTCCGCTTACAATTGCAGGCCTTCAGGATGCAGTTAGTCTCCTTAAGAAGGGCAAAAGAAGTCCTGCAAAAAAACTCGGTGAAGTTAAATATGCCTGAGTATCCAAATTCTCTATCAATTTAATTTGAAGTAACAAACTCTTTAGGTAGAATGAAAACACTCAAATCGGAGGGCTGGCAGAACGGCTAATGCACCGGTCTTGAAAACCGGCGTCCTTGCGGACTTGGGGGTTCGAATCCCTCGCCCTCCGCCAATATTTACTCTATTTTCGTAAATATTCTTATGTTTTCTCTTTGCCAGACTGTTTAGATTTTATATACGGCTTATCTGGAAGTAACTACAACCTTACCCTTCATAGATGGATGTCTTTTGCAAAAGTAAGGATATTCACCTTCTTTTTCAAACTTCATCGAATAGCTTTGTTCTTTTGTGAAAAATTCTGAATCAAATTCATCTCCTGAATTTTCCGGGGTTCCATGTGTTATGCTGTGTTCAATGGCATCATTGTTTTTCCAGATTACTGTAGTACCGGTGCTAACTTCTATGTCTGCGGGTTTGTACTGAAATAGCTTGATATCTACTTCGACCTGATCCCCATTACTTTTTTCCAAAACGGTTTCAGCCTCGATACTATCGGCAAAACTCATAAAATATGTAGCTGCTGATATATAAAACACATTCATAATAGTAAAGATCATTATCATTTTTAATAGTTTCATAATCATAATTCTCCATGTAAGTGCTGGAGCAGACCGGTGTTGCGGCCTGCCCCAGAATATATTTTAAATATGAATAAATATTATTTTACAGCGTATGTATTAGGAAACTGCTGTACTATGGTTTCAGCAAGTGGGTCGGCTATCATCTGCATATGTGCTGATGCTTTTCTTATTGCCTTATAAGCCTCTTCACTGTTTCCTGTAGCCTGCGTATCCACTACTGCCTTTAGCGTAATAACATGAGTCTTTGATAACTCAGCAACTGTATCTACCGGCAGAGCAGGACTTGCAGAGTTTAGAAAAGCTGCAAAGTCTTTTGTATATCCAAGAAGATCACTTACGGCCTTTTGCTGCTTGGCTTCATCCTTTGTAGCAACCCCGGTTGTGTAATCAACAAAAAATCCTATATGCTTTCTCCAAAGTGGAAGAAATGCCTCACCAGCATCTTCACCATAAATGGATCCGATAGCATTTGCTATATCAACAGAATTTCCATCAAGAGCTGTGGCAGCAGACTGAAATTCATCGGACCTTCCTCCAAGCGCTGCACCTGTAGCCGCTGTTGCCAAGAACACGTGTTCTCTTAAAAGAGAATTTAATGCAACCCTCACATCGGCAGCCTTTGTAGCAGATGTTGGGGATACCATTACATGTTTACCACCTGCATAAACCTGGCCTGCACCCGATACTGATACTACAAATATAAATAATGAAAATAAGAACAAGATGTTTCTTCTCATCTTGCACCTCCTTATAAATTTTTAGATATATACGGAGTTAAATAGAGGTTTGGATGAATGAATATAAGAATCTTCTTATTGTCATAATGAGTTCAGATACAGGCCTGCCATATAAAATCATACTAAAACTACTACTAAGTTACTAAAAGTCTATTTCATTAAATCCAGCAAACTTGCTGGATTCCGCAATAACATTTGGTTGACTTTTTCGCTTTAGACCATAACACGCAGACTATATTATCACGTAATTACAGGCAGTTACAACGACACAACATTAACCTCCCAAGTTTGGCACGCGTCTTGGAATATATAGATACAAATAAAATTTTATTAACCAGGAGGTTAAGACAGATGTCAACAACATATACGCAGGACCCAATCATTGTTCCACCAGGTGGTGGACATGAATTTATGATAGGAGGCGGAAGCTTCATTCATAAAGTTAACAGTAAGGATACAAACGGAGTGTTTTCGGTGATGGAGTTAGTTACCCCGCCCGGAAGCGGAGTGGACCTTCATGTACATGAAAAAGAAGATGAATTCGTCTCAGTACTAGAAGGTGAAATAGAAGTCACACTGGGCGACCAGAAAATGAAAGCTGTACCGGGAGTAATGGCGCTTCTTCCAAGAGGTATCCCTCATGGCTTTACAAATGTTGGAGAAACCGACAGCAGAATAAGTGTTACGATTTTGCCAGGCAACTTTGACAACTACTTTGTAGAGCTTGCAGATCTTTATAAAGACGGCCAGCCAGCAGCAGAGAAAGTAGATGCTTTATCAGATAAATATGTAATTAAATACGTTTAGTACAGGAGACATGAAATGAACAGAACAAAAACATTATTTTTTTCGTTAATGATATTCAGTGTATTTGGAATACAATCAGTGTTTGCGGGTGATACCACAGTAAACACAGTAGGTGTAAATGGATATGACCTTGTCACTTACCAGACCGACAAGAGGCCTCTTAGGGGTAACGGAAACTACGTTGCAACACATAACGGTGTTACATATCTTTTTACAAGTGAAGAGAACAAAAACACATTTACAAAAAACCCTGACAAATACCTTCCCGCATATGGAGGCTGGTGCGCCTTTGGAGTTTCTGTTGGTAAAAAGTTCTCAGCCGACCCTGAGGTTTGGGAAGTAGTCGATGGAAAGCTGTATATGAATCTCGACAATGGGATTAAGACTATGTGGATTAAAGATATTCCGGGCAACATCAAAAAAGCAAATAATCACTGGCCGAATATAAAAGATAAATCACCAAGTGAGTTATAGATCTTCTTCTTACTAAGTAAATCTATACTTAAATGAAACTTTAATCTTATTGAAATATCAAAAATAAGGTGTGCGGGTACAAACTACTGTACCCGCTTTTTATTATTTACTAATTATATAGGGGTAGCAAAAAAAACTGATTTATGCTTTAATATTATGTTAATGAGTAATAAAAAAAGCATATCTGACAATAAGAAATCTTTATCAAATATCAGCAGTACCAAGCAGTCCTTGGTATTAAACACTCTTCCAATTGCATTTTATACCACAAGCGCAAAAGGTAAATTTGAACTTACTTTCATGAGCAAGGGGGTAAAGAACCTCACCGGATTTGATGTAGAGAAATTTGGTTTTGATAATAAGTTTTGGAAAAGCAGAATTCACCCTGAAGATAGAGAAATGGTAGTCAAAGCTGTTAGTAGTGTTGTAGAGAACAGTTCATACGAAGTAGAATACAGGTGGAAATGTGCACACGGCGAATACCGGTGGTTTTATGACCGTGGTGAGGTTATATATGACTATCAGGGCAAACCTAGAGAGGTAGGAGGTTCATGGATAAATATTACAGATAAGAAGGTTACAGAACAATCGATAAATTTATTAATTAAAAAGACTAGTTCAGTAACAGGAAGAGATTTCTTCTGTACACTTGTTAAGAACATATCAGAAATATTAAATGTTAATTATGTGTTTATTTCTAAATGTCTCAATACCGAGAGGACTAAAGTTAGGACACTGGCTTTTTGGGAAAGAAATGATTATGGAGATGATATAGAGTATGATCTGCAAGGTACTCCATGTAAAAATGTGATATCTGGTAAATTTTGCTATTACGATGACAATATTATTGGTTTATATCCTGATGATGAAGAATTAAAGAAATATGACGCTCAAAGCTATCTAGGTATTCCCATTTATAACTCAAAGAATTCAGTTATTGGTCATTTAGCAGTATTTCACGATGATATATTTAAAGATATTTCCAACTTTTTTCACATTCTACAGGTATTTGCTCTAAGAGCAGGATCGGAGCTAGAAAGAATTGAAGCTGAAGATTCACTTAGAAGAAGTCATGACCAGCTTGAAGGTGCTTTTGAGGAAATAAAATCACTTAAGCAAAAACTTGAAAAGGAAAATGTATACCTAAAAGAGGAAATAAAAACAGAGTACAATTTTGAAGAGATTATAGGAACCAGTAAACCGTTAAAAGAAGTTCAAAACAACATCAAACAAGTAGCAGACACAGACGCTACGGTACTTATAAGAGGTGAAACAGGAACAGGCAAAGAGCTTATTTCCAGAGCTGTACACAACCTGAGCAGCAGAAACAACGGATCGCTCATTAAAGTTAACTGTCCGGCTATTCCATCGGGCTTGATTGAGAGTGAGCTATTCGGACACGAAAAGGGATCATTCACCGGTGCTATTACTAAAAAAATAGGGAAATTTGAGCTTGCAGACGGAGGTACGATATTCTTAGATGAGCTTGGCGACCTGCCCCTGGATGCTCAGGCAAAGCTCCTGAGAGTCATACAGGAAAGAGAGTTTGAAAGAGTCGGTGGCACAGAGACCTTTACGGTAGACGTAAGGGTAATAGCGGCTACAAACAGGAACCTGGAAGATGCAGTTAAAGAAGGCAAATTCAGAGCAGATCTTTATTACAGATTAAATGTGTTCCCTATAGACATACCATCTTTAAGAGACAGAACTGAAGATATAACACCCTTATGCTATTATTTCTTGGATAAATATTGCAGAAAAATGGGAAAAAATATTAATTCTATCAGTAATGATACACTTAAAAGATTAACCGATTACAACTGGCCTGGAAATATCAGGGAGCTTGAAAATATCATAGAAAGAGCCGTAATTCTCAGCACAAGCGATACTCTTGAAATTGATAACAGACTATTGGTATCATCGCAGAAATTACAAGCAGATGAGGGTATTGGGTCAACAAGGATTGAAGACGTAGAAAGAGAGCACATCATCAAAGTACTAAGTCAAACAAACTGGCAGGTACATGGAAAGAACGGAGCTGCCAAGATTTTGGACATCAACCCCAGCACTCTCAGGACACGCATGGCCAAGCTCGGAATAAAGAAAAAAGCCATACAACAGGATCAGTAAATCACCCTCCATACAAAATAATTACTCTATACCATTACATTGCGTTATTTCGCAATTAACAGATTTTAACATGATCTTATCTAATATCATTTAAATCATAATTATTTCAATCATTTCAGACAGTTACAAGCTTATTTTCAGTTGTCTTAAGTTTGGCACAGGTGTTGCCATATATGTATATAAAATTTATTGGAGGTAACACCATAATGAGCAACATAAGATATTTAAATTCGGCAGCAGCCGGTATTTTTGTTATAGCAGTAGCACTCATGGTATTTGCAGCAGCAAACCTGTCAGCCAAAGACAAGACCCCGGCTGATTTAAATGACCTTGAGATAGCGCATGTAGCATACACAGCAGATTCAATTGACATAAGATATGCACACTTAGCACTCGCAAAGTCTAAGAATCCTGTAATTCATGAGTTTGCAAAAACCATGATAAGAGACCATGAAGCCGTAAACGCTCAGGCGCTTGCTCTTCTTGAAAAACTAGGTGCTGAGGCACAAGACAACTTTCTAAGCCAGCAGCTAAATACTCAGGCAGACGGGCTTGTAGAAAAAATGAGCGGATTATCAGGAAACGACTTTGATAAATTTTACGCTGAAAATGAGCTTGGATATCATCAGGCCGTAAATGGTCTTGTCGGAGGAACTTTTATACCTAATATCCAAAATGCGGAAGTGAAGGCTCTTTTCGAACAGGCTCTGCAAATATTTAAGGCTCATGAAAAGCATGCAGAAAAGATGGTTGCTTCTCTAAACGGGAAATAAGTCATGAAAAAATCAAATCTAACAGTTTGGGCTGCAGCAGCTTTTGTTGCTGCGGTCCTGAGTTTAACGACAACCTGGACAGCCTTAGCTGACGAGCCTCAAAGCAAGGTGCATGTAGTCGAGATAAGAAATCTTGAGTTTATACCAGCTGAGCTGCAAGTATTGCCCGGCGATACCGTAGAGTGGGTAAATAAAGATTTTATCCCTCACACTGCCACTGCAAATGATGAAAGCTGGGACTCCGGTCTTCTTAATAAGGATGACAGCTGGAAATTAACAGTGACCTCAGACACTCAAACGAATTACTTTTGCAGGTTTCATCCAAACATGAAAGGTCAGTTTGTATTAACAATTAAAAAAGAGCATAAAAAAAGATAAGGAGCACAGACATGTTTGAACTTGGGGGCTTATCAATAGACCGTCCTGATACTAAGTACAATGTAACATACATAGACATGAGTGATGAGAAACTTGCAGGCCTTTACGTAAAAAATAAAGATGAACTTGCATTTAACGAATTGGTAAGCAGGTTTGGAGATAAAATTTACAGGCTGTCCCTAAGAATCACCAAATCACCTCAATCAGCAGAAGAAGTCTTACAGTTAGTATTTATAAAGCTTATTGAAAAATTGGGTGATTTCAGGGGCAGCTCTAAATTAGCTACCTGGATATACACAATTACCAAAAATGAGAGCTTCAATCTTTTAAGAAAAATGAATAATTACTCCCGCACTCATCTAAGTTCAGATAATAATTATTCCAATGAAGACCTGCCCAATTATGAGTTTGCGGGAATAGACACAGATAATAACCCAGAAAATATAGCAATAAACTCTGAGCAAACTGAATTTTTGGATAAAGCCATTAACAGCCTGGAGCCAGTTTACAGATTGGCATATCAATTAAGAGATATAGAAGGACTTACTAATAAAGAAGCAGCACAAGTTCTGGGTATTTCTATTTCTGCAGTTAAATCACGAATCCTAAGAGCAAGAAACGAGCTTAAAGAAAAGCTCACCAGGTCGTACCCTGAATACAGATCATAATATGTATAATGTTTTAATAATTTTATCCATATTTTCAATACGCAAATATAGTTAATACTATTGTTATATAGTATAAAAAAATAAGGAGCTCGCATAGGACAGCAAAGTATACTAAGCTGAAACTATGCAAAAGAAGTTACTTAAGAATACAAAACTATCAAATAGTAAGATAAGCAAGCTAATACAAATGTTTGTAT
>JBFFSH010000026.1:0-31965 GCA_041572575.1 Thermodesulfobacteriota bacterium | reverse complement strand
TGGCTGGGCTGGGGGCACTTTTAATGTGGTCAAGAATCAGAGTCTTTATGGAAGGTACTGGGGGTGTCTGGAAGATTTTAGATATCTTCATTTTGAGTGTTGTTACTACAGTTTGATTGAGTATGCTATTTCTAATAATATCGAGATATTTGAAGCAGGAGCACAGGGTGAGCACAAATTCTTAAGAGGTTTTGGGGCTTATCCTACATATAGCTCTCATTACATTAACAACGAGGGCGCAAGTGCTGCTATATCAGGCTTTTTAGATAGTGAAAAAATTTATATAAGTAATTTAATTGATAGATATAATAACAAATCACCGCTAAAATATTTACATAATAAATCTTAAAATTTATCATTTATACTATAATTCAGATGAGCGGAAGCAAGATAGCAAAAAACGACAGGGAAGGAAAGGTTTTAACGCAGGAGCGTGTGAGGCTTAAAAAGCCTGATATGTACAAGATCGTCCTGCTTAACGATGATTACACACCAAGGGAGTTTGTGGTCTGGGTGCTTATAAAAGTATTTTATAAATCGGAACATGAGAGTTTAAGGATAATGCTCGATGCGCATACCAAGGGGAAGAGTATGATTGGTGTTTATACTCACGATGTAGCAAGGACAAAAGTGATGCAGGTTGATAAACTTGCAGAGCAAAACGGGCATCCGCTAAAATGTGATCTGGAAGTAGAACAAGGAGGTGAATGTTGACTCTATCAAAAGAACTCGAAGACACGCTGCAAAGGGCATATGACCTTGCAAAGGCAAAGAAGCACGAGTTTATTACGCTTGAGCATATACTGTTTGAAATGACAAATGAATCCGGAGCTTCGGAGGTCTTAATGTCATGCGGGGTTGATCTGGATAAGCTCAAATATGATCTTGCCGAGTTTATGGACAAGAGCATGCCCTCTATAATGTCAGAGGATCTGCCAGAACCGCAGTATTCGGTTGGCAGCCAGTATGTACTCAGGATTGCCGCAATGCATGTGCAGTCTGCCGGAAAAGAAGAGCTTAAGAGCGGAAATCTCATAGTAGCAATGTTCAGGGAGGAAGAGTCACACGCTGTTTACTTTTTAAAAGAGCAGGGGGTGGACAGGCTTTCAGTAGTAAAATATGTGTCACACGGTGGTGCCCCAAGCTCAGAGCAGGAAACAAAAACAACAAACAAGAATCCAGATGGCGAACCTGTTCCACAGGTTAAAAATCCGCTTACAGAGTATTGTACTAATCTTGTAGAAAAGGCTAAAGCTGGAAAGTTAGATCCACTCATTGGAAGGGATAAAGAACTGGAAAGAACCGTTCATATACTCTGCAGGAGAAGAAAAAATAACCCCATATTCGTTGGTGATGCAGGGGTTGGTAAAACCGCAATAGCCGAGGGGCTTGCAAACAGGATTGTAGAGGATCGGGTGCCGGAAGTTTTAAAAGACCTGCAGATTTATTCACTCGATATGGGAGCTCTAACAGCGGGAACAAGATATAGAGGAGATTTTGAAGAACGACTAAAGGCAATAATAGATTCAGTTAAAGGAAATCGGAATAACGTTTTATTTGTAGACGAAATACACACAGTAATAGGTGCTGGTGCGGTATCAAGTTCCGGGCTTGATGCATCCAATATGCTAAAGCCTGCGCTATCAAACGGCGAGATAAGGTGCATCGGAACAACTACATTAAAAGAGTACAGAAGCGTATTTGAAAAGGACCATGCGCTAGCAAGAAGGTTTCAGAAGATTGATGTACATGAGCCAAGCAATGAAGATACGCTTAAGATACTAAATGGTCTTAAGGGCTACTATGAAGATTTTCATAAAGTGACTTATTCAGCCCCAGCGCTTAAGGCCGCAGTTGATCTGTCTGACAGATACATTAATGACAAGAAACTTCCCGATAAGGCAATTGATCTCTTAGACGAAGCTGGTGCAGAGGTTAAGCTTAGAAACTATAAATCTGAAATTAAACAGGTTTCTGTAAAAGACATTGAAGCGCTTGTTTCAAGAATAGCAAAAATTCCTTCCAGAACTGTGAAGGTAGACGACAGGAACAGGCTTATGACCCTTTCTGCCGACCTTAAAAAAGTTCTTTACGGCCAGGATCAGGCAATTGAGGCAATTGTTAAATCAATCCAAATGTCCAGGGCAGGACTAAATGAGCCGGATAAACCAGTAGGTTCTTTTATGTTTTCAGGCCCCACGGGGGTAGGTAAAACTGAGCTTGCAAAACAGCTTGCAGCAGCAATGGGTATAGAGTTCCTGCGGTTTGATATGAGTGAGTACATGGAAAAGCACACGGTGTCGAGACTCATTGGCTCTCCCCCTGGATACGTGGGATATGATCAGGGTGGCCAGCTTACTGAAGCGGTTAATCAAAATCCTCACGCAGTATTGCTTCTTGACGAAATAGAAAAGGCACACGAAGATATCTATAACATACTGCTACAGGTTATGGATCATGCCACGCTCACAGACTCCAATGGAAGGAAAGTAGACTTTAAGCAAATCATACTTATTCTTACTACAAACACAGGGTCAAGAGAGAGCAGCCAGCACACAATGGGATTTGGTAAACAGGAATATGAAGATAAGAGCAAGGAAACAATTGATAAATATTTCAGCCCTGAGTTTAGAAACAGATTAAACGCAATAGTGCAGTTCAATTCACTGAGTAAAGAAGTTGTTGAACAGGTAGTGGATAAAATTGTAGGACAGCTTTCTGAGAGACTAAGCTCAAAGAAAATTACAATTGAGCTATCCCCGGAGGCCAGATCTTATATTGCCGAGAGTGCATATGATCCACTTCTTGGCGCAAGGCCAATTCAAAGATTCATCGATTCTGAGATCACAGAAAAACTAACAAATGAGATACTTTTTGGAAAGCTGTTGAATGGTGGGTCTGTGAAAATACTGCTTGAAAATGGTGAGCTTAAGATTGAAACACTCATTGAGAATTAGAGTTTGTATTGGAGTAGCTTGCTTTCCAGACTGGAACTTGCAAAAACTCTCCTAACTTTATTGCAGCGGCATCTATATCCTCTTGCTTTCCATGATCCATAATATTTAGACGTTCTCCGTCTTTAAACACGAGGTTCATCTCATAGCTTTTGTAGGTATTACTTACTTTTGTAGAACCGGAACGTAATATTTCATATATTAATTGTATAGCGTAAATATCAGAAAGCAGGCCCTGAATAGACCGATCAACTGAATTGAATTTATCGTATTTTTTACCTCTATAATAAACGCCTGCAATTAAATCAAAGGTTGTTTTCTTGAAAAATTTTAGGACTAATATTCCACAAATGGTAAATATTATACCTATAACAAAAGCAAATACGCCTTCCCAAACCATACCTTTGCTATAATAATATCTAGAGCCATAAATAAGTGAAGGAATTCCAATTAATATAAAAATTAATGATAGAACAATAGTGCCGTAAGTTTTTTCTATAATAATTCGATTTTTTGTAACAGTGAGTTGCTGTGTCTTAAAATTAGCCCCGCCTGGATTTGTTGGCTCCCAGCTAGTCTTTAATGCTATGGGGTCATCGGTTTTGGGGACTTTCTCATGTTTGCTTATCAGTATATCCTGAATTTCGCTCATTATTACAGTCTACTATGGCCTAAGATTATATCATTCGAAATTTGTTTGACCGGCAACAGGCAAATATTTCAAATCTAAAAAAACAGTATCGGAGCTATTTAAATCGCCTGAGTTTAGATAGAAAACTATTTTTTGATTATCATTGAAAGTCTCATATTTCCTTCCGTAATGAAGTGATTGGACAATATCATTAAACTGCTCGTCCAGTCCTTTTAGTTTTATTAGCTGATTTATGATCGGTTTTTTATGAGTAGCTAAATCTTGTTTTATCTTTAGCTTGTATAACTGATTTTTATAGAAATAATATTTAACATCGGAGGGCCTGCCTCTGTCAGTAATTTGCAGATTACTTATGTAAACTTTTATTTTATCTGTGCTGGATTGATCTTCTTGTAGAGCAGTATTTATTGCACTTTCAACCTGCTCCGGATTCATGCCCCAGTGCATGTTTAGTATGGCGGTGTTGGTGAAGGAATATGAAGAATTGATTTCATATAAAAATATAGAAAATAATAAAAGAACAATCCCACAGAATTTCATTATTAATATATTAAATACTTAGATAAACAAATAAAGTATTATTGGAAATAATATTAGAGATCTGCTGCTAGACTCTATATCTGTTGGATGAGTTTATTTGTTGGAACTCAAACTCTTCCTAAGAACTGCATATCCTAAAATACCCGAAGTCAACGAGCCTAAAATAATGCCAATTCTCTCATCGAATAGTAAGTTGACGCCGGTTTCTTCAAATGCCAGGGAACTAATAAATAAACTCATTGTAAATCCTATACCGCAGAGAGCAGCAGTACCGTAGAGGCTCTTCCAGTTCATGCCAGCGGGCAGACTTGTTATTCTTAGTTTTATAAAAATCCAGCAAAGTCCGAATATTCCGATCTGCTTTCCAAAAAATAGTCCAAATGCTATTCCTAGCGGCACACCGTGCAGTATCTGATGAGACTCTATATCACTAAAACTGATACCCGCATTTGCAAATGCAAACACAGGCAGTACAAAAAAGGCTACAATAGAATGCAGATCATGCTCGATGGTTTTAAGTGGAGAAAATTCGGGATCAGTCTTCGATCTCATGGGAATAAACATTGCCATCAAGACCCCGGCAAGCGTGGCATGAACTCCTGATTTAAGCATTGCAATCCACATAATAATTCCTATTAAAATATATGGGCTGTTGGATATCACATTGCGTTTATTAAGCACAATCAATATCGGTATGCAAATGGCGACAATAATAAGGGCAGTAAGCGAGATTTTTGATGTATAGAAAAAAGCTATTATCAGTATTGCTCCAAGATCATCAAATATTGCAAGTGAAGTCAAAAATATTTTAATAGAAATTGGTACTCTTGAGCCAAGTAAAGCTAATACGCCGAGTGCAAATGCTATGTCTGTGGCAGCCGGTATGGCCCAGCCCTTGAGTGCCACTGGATCGCTGTAGTTAAAATATAGATAGACAAGTGCGGGGGCAAGCATACCACCGACAGCTCCCACACCGGGAAGTATGATACTTCTTTTATCTGATAATTCTCCCTCAGTTAATTCTCTTTTTAGTTCCAGTCCTACAAGAAAAAAGAATATGGCCATTAGCCCATCGTTTATCCACAGTAGCAGAGGTTTTGCAATTTGTAGTGAACCAACTGCAACCTCTACAGGAGTCGATAGCAGCAATTCATAGTAGGTAAGCAGTGGGGTGTTTGCAAATATAATGGCTAAAAGCGATGAGATCATCAGCAGTATCCCGCCTGCAGATTCCATCTTAAAAAATGTTCTTATAAATTTATTTTTATTTTTAAGCATTTGAAAAAATAATTACGATCAAGAGTTCAATTACATACAAAATATATCTTCATCAGTATAGCCTGAAAATTTATAGGTGTAGATATTAGCTTTATAATAAAAAAGCCGAGCTGATCTCGGCTTTTTGGAGGGTTTCTTTCTAAACCAAAAGAAACAGTCGCTTTTCTTGCATTCCCTTATACCTGCCCCATGCAAACCTTACTACATCTATATTATACTATTTTTTATATTAAAATGATAGCAATAATATTGCTATGGGTAGATATTGATTAATATACAAAAACGGGATATTAAAAATTCAGCAACTCGTTATTCTTTTAGCATAACGGTTTGCTGATCTTTTTGGGCATAGAGAACTGCAAGGAACTTGACCGGCTCATTACTGTTGTTCCTGTTTATAACCCATGTATTCGCATCCTCTATAAATGACTGACCTGCGCTAAAAGTCTGCTTGGATCCGTCTTCATTTTCCACTTCCATACTGCCGCTTATTACATATGTCAGCACCGGATACGGGTGGCTGTGTTTTCCGATCTCAGATTTTGGCGCAATTTGTACCACATGGGCCTCAATTTTGATATTATCCCCGCTTGGAACACTCAGAGGATGGCCTGACATTGTTGCTGTGGAATTGAGAACAACATCTACCTTGAAACCTTTTGTGTCTTGCCCGGCATATATTGGAAAAGACATAATCGATATCAATAACCCACAAAATATTATGTGTTTCATAATACACCCCCATAATGATATGATCTATTTTAATTGTATAAGTTTCTTGTATAAAATTAAAGCATAAAAATACTTAATTTAAAAAATTAATATGTCTCATAAATACAAAATCCAGATCGAATACTGCACTCAGTGCAGGTGGCTAATACGGGCAGCCTGGATTGCACAGGAACTGCTTACTACCTTTGAGGCAGAATTGGGCGAAGTTTCGCTTATTCCGGGCACGGGGGGTATTTTTCAAATCCGCTCTGAAAATAAAATCCTGTGGGATAGAAAAAATCAGGACGGGTTTTTCGATATAAAAGAGTTAAAACGGATTGTGCGGGATCATGTTGCTCCGGATAAAAATCTTGGTCACACTGACAAATAATGAAACTTTATACTCCATGCTCGATCTTTATGGAAATGGAAAGGATCTCTATGAACTCTATATGTCAAAGCATGGCGGAGACGGAGGCCCGGGTGGTACGATTAAATTGAAGTAGGATTTATGAACCCAATTTTAATTTGTAGAATCTTATATTCTAAATATTAAAATGGTGATGATATGAAGAATATAAGATCAGGTGTGATAGTTTTGGGGTTTTTTCTGAGCACTGCTTTGCATGCGGGTTCGGCTGATTTAAATCCCTTTAAGTTAAAAGACCCGCTAATTGGCAAAAAAGCTCCGTCCTTAGAAACTGAAGTCTGGTTTAACAGCTCGGCAATAAGTCTCGATGAGATTAGGGGTAATGTGGTTATTATAGAATTCTTTCAGCTCTGGTGTCCGGGCTGTAATAAGTTTTCTATTCCTCTTATGAACAGGTGGAGGGATGAAACATTCAGCTCGGAGTCAGATGTGAAATTTATAAGCGTACACACTGTGTTTGAGGGGCATGAATATCAGGATAATGAAAGGCTGAAATATTTTATAAAGGAAAAAGAAATTACTCATCCGGTTGCTGTTGATAAACACATTGAGGGCAGGCATACCCCTGTTACGATGGCCAAATACAGAACCGGCGGTACCCCGTGTATTGCAATTATAGATAAAAAAGGAATTGTCAGATTCAAATACTTTGGCGGTTTTAAAACTGAGCCTGTTGAAGGCTTTATAAAAGAACTTCTCAAAGAAACTTCATAAAGAAAAGCCCCGCCGAATATTCTGACGAGGCTCTGTATTCTATAATATTTTTTATTAGTTAACTTCCAGCCGTCAGCTGTTCCTGAACATATTCACATTCGGAATAGAACTCTTTTGCAATGTCCAGCATTTCTACAGCCTGTTCTTCTTCAGCTTCCTGAGACCTTTCATCTGCAAGTCTCTCGGCAATGTTAAGCCATTTGCTGTCTGCTTCACCGGTTCTTACAAGAAGATTTTCAAATTCCCACAGGGTCTGCTCCGGAGTGAACGGATCAACAAGTTTTGTGTATAGCGGCACATGGGCGCTAGCTGAGCATGCAAGGAATGCCTCATTCATACTAGCCTCAAACTCTCCGTGTGATAGAAGAGCCTCTGCCTGCTCAATATGATACTGTGCCTCACCGAGCGTTGGAACTTTTTCTTCTACCGTAGCTCCGGCACACTCGCCTTTTACTCCCTGCTGTACCTCAAACTTTTCGTGCTCATGACCCCAGTCTTTATAAAAGTCGGGATCGTCTTCGTATGAAGGAATATCGCCGTACTCCTTTAACACTGGTTTTAATTCTTTGGCTCCGAGCCTTCTCATTACATCATCAAAATCTTCACCTTCGTTCTTCTCACTTTTGTAAATTTCTAAAAGTCTTTCTACAAGTTTAGGAGCGTTTCTAGTTGGAACCTTTCCTATAGGCATGGCAAGCGTGGTGTTTTCTCCCTTTAGTGCTCCGCCAAGAAAAACCATCTCTGCCGGCACTGATCTGCCCTGATTGGAAATTGCTGCACCCTGAAAACCAATATTTGCGACTACATGCTGTGCGCACGAGTTAGGGCAGCCTGAGATTTTTATTTTCAGATCTTTTGTAACATCGGCATATTTCCCAAGACCGTTTGTCATGCTTTTATTTAGTTTATTAGATAGCCCTTTTGCAGAGGTAATTCCCAGTCTGCATGTGTCGGCTCCGGGGCATGCTGTGATGTCTTCGAAACCGTTTGCTCCAGCTGCTGCAAGGTCTAATTGTTTTAGTGCATTATAAAGAGACGGCAGGGCTGATGTCGGAACCCACCTGAGCATGAAATTCTGCAGGATGGAAATTCTTATGGTGCTGTCTGAAAAAACCTCGGTAATCTCAGCAAGCCTTCTTGCATTCTCAGCAGATATATCTCCAAGCTTAACTCTTATATGTACCATCTTAAAATCGTCTGTTCTATGTGGGACAACATTTGTGGCAAGCCAGTGTTTGTATTCCGGGTTGTCTTCAGTACCTTCTGGAGCTGCAGGTATATCATGACTGAATTCAGGTGCGGTCTCCTGCCCGGGAATATCATTTAAATAATCATTCCATGATGGGTCAATCTTAAGCTGCGCCATTTCTGCTTCAACCAGCTTTCTAAATTCATCCATACCCAGTTTGCGGATTAAAAACTTCATCCTGGCTTTCATTCTTACTTTTCTCTCACCATGACGGTCAAAAATTCTTATTATTGCTGCTGAAAATGGAATCATTTCCTCAACAGGCATAAACTCTGTCCACAGGTGCCCAAGCGATGGCGAAGCCCCCAGGCCGCCGCCAACCCAAATCTCAAAACCTCTTCTTTGCTTTCTGTCTACCTCTTTTATTCTTGCCTGAAAACCAATATCATGAATTCTTATTCCCGCGTGGTCTGTGTCATGACAACCCTCAAAACATACTTTGAATTTCCTGCCCATGTTCTGACAGATTGGGTTTCTTAGTAAAAAGTTTTTAAATGCTTCTGCGTATGGAGTAACATCAAATGACTCTGTTGGAGATACTCCTGATATATGGCAAGCAGATACGTTTCTTACAGTGTTTCCGCAAGCTTCTCTGGTTGTGATTCCCACATCGGCAAGCTCTCTCATCATGTTTGGAACCTGCTTTATGTTTAAATAATAGATCTGTACGTCCTGCCTTGTTGTGAGGTGCAGGAAGTTGTTAGCATATTTGTCAGCTACATCGGCAAGTCTTCTGAGCTGATTGGAGTTAAGCCCGCCATAGGGAATCTTGATTCTCTGCATCTGATACCCTTCCTGCCTCTGGGCATATACACCCAGCTGGAGTCTAATCTTCTGAAACTTGATCTCTCCAATAAGCCCCATCTCATAATCACGGACTTTTTTATCAAATTCGTCCAGCTCTTCTCTTACTTCTACAGGCAGATCCTTTTTGATCTGCTTCATTGTTTTATTCTTATATTCCTGCATTATTTTGTCTCCAACTAATGTTCAGTGATTAATTATATCAAATTAACGGTCTATTTGAACTTATTATCGTTATTCTGCACGCTAAATATTGAACTATAGTGTTATGCAATTATTATACCGTACAATATCTCATTATTTAGCTAGATTATGCATAATTATTGACTAATATTTATACATTCTGATTATAGTTTAATCAATATTTATGAGTTCTGTTTGATAAATGAAAAATCTGATTAAGAAATTAAAGAAGATTGTAAAATGGTCAGTTTTATTATTCTTTGCATCCACATTTGTTTGGACGGCTGTTTATAGATATATCAATCCTCCTTTTACTCCTTTAATGCTTGCAAGATATATTCAGGATGATAGGGATGAAAAAGTCATAGAAAAAAGCTGGATAAATCTGGATCATATATCCCAGAACACCATACTTGCTGTCGTTGCAGCAGAGGATCAGAGCTATTTCAGTCACTGGGGGTTTGATTTTAACCAGATCAATAAATCTATATTAGACTATGAAAAAAAGGGAAGCTTCAGGGGGGCAAGCACCATAAGCCAGCAGACTGCAAAAAATGTGTTTCTTCTTCCTGTACGCAGCTGGCTTCGTAAGGGATTTGAATCTTACTTTACGGTTCTTATTGAAATTTTATGGGGTAAAAAAAGAATTCTTGAGGTCTATTTAAACGTAGCAGAATTGGGTAGCGGTTATTACGGGGTAGAAGCCGCATCGAATCATTATTTCGGCAAATCAGCAAGCAAGCTAAACCAGAGAGAAGCGGCACACCTGGCGTCTCTTCTTCCTAATCCCAGGGAGTATCATAAAAAAGTTTACTCGGATTACAGGAAAAAGAAGACCACCTGGATTATTAAGCAGATGAAAAATCTGGGTGGGACAGGGTATATTGATAAGAAACTAAATAAATAATGGAGTTAATAATGGCAAACAAAATCATTTTAGGACTTATATTATTGATGGTTGTTGTTCCAAATGCTTTTATCTCTTATGCAGATGAATTTGAGAGCGTAGTAATAAAAACAATTAAAATAACAGACAACGTATATATGCTTCAGGGAAGGGGTGGGAATATAGGAGTAATAGCGGGCGAGGATGGAGTGCTTATGATTGATGACCAGTTTGCTCCGCTTAGTGATAAAATAAAAACCGCAATCTCGAATATTTCCGATAGACCTATAAGGTTTGTAATAAACACCCACTGGCACAGAGACCACTCTGAGGGTAATGAAAATTTTGCCAGGGCAGGCACTATTATAGTAGCTCATGAAAATACCAGAAAGAGAATGAACACCGAGCAGTTTGTAAAGGCATTTAACAAAAAGGTTCTGCCTTCACCAAAAGAAGCACTGCCGGTTGTTACTTTTTCATCCGATATAAAATTCCATATAAATGGTGAAGAGATCGAGGTTATACATATTCAAAACGCACACACTGACGGTAATGCCGTTATCTACTTTAAAAATTCTAATGTCATTCACATGGGTGACACCTATTTTGCGGGGAAGTATCCATTTATTGATTATTCATCAGGGGGAGGGATTACGGGTGTTGTTGCAGGTCTGCAAAAAGTGTTTGCCATGATCGACGATGATACGAAAATTATTCCCGGTCATGGAAATCTTTCTAATAAACAGGAGCTTGGCATATATCTGGATATGTTAAGAGACGCAAAATCAGGCACAGAGAAATTTGTAAAAGAGGGTAAAACCCTTCAGGAACTTCTGGATTCGGATCTGCTAAAGAACCATGAACAGAGATTCGGACAGGGGTTTTTAAAAAGAGATAAGTTTCTTTCTATTGTTTATGCTGGTATTAGTGGCAACTAAATTGCAGATTATTTTTAACCTTAAAAATAAATATTAATGAAATCTGACAATAGATTTAAATTTGGTATTAATACCAGGTCTTATATTTTTCACTAAATTTCTACACCCAAATTACCACTCCGGTACTATTGTACACAGCTTCAAAAAGAATTATTTTATTGTAAAATTTACAAGGAGGTAAAATGACTTATGAATAAAGTCATTTTGTTTTTTGTGTTGGTTACAATGATGTTATTCGGTGCAGCATCAAATGTTTTTGTAACAGATGTAAGTGCTGATACAAGCAGTGCATATTCTGATTCTGGCAAGTTTGATGAGCATGAGGATGCACCTTCTGAGGAGCCTGAAGAAGAACCTGAAGATGGTGAAGATTATCCTGAAGACGAAGGTGAAGATCAGCCAGCTGAGGAAGGATAGTAAATAAAATTTAATACTAAAGAGTGATATTATTACTCTTTAGTACCTCTCATAAGTGGGAAGAGTCATTATATAATTTCATAATACCCCAAACTCTTCCCACAAAAATCTATTCGGTAAGTTAATCTTACTCTCTACTACGCTTTTAACATTAGTAATTACGGGCAGTAATTTACTGGGTACTATTTTTTATAACTGCCTTTTGCAAAATAATATTATTTGGAAATGTGATGACGTTTGCGTTAATATCTTCCAAGATTACATTGTAGAAGTTTATGTCTGTTATCTTGCCTTCGAGCGTGTTATCACCGTCTACAATTTTTACATAATCCCCGATTCTGTACGGACATCCAAAAAATATTATTATGCTCGAGACTATGTTGCTCAGTACTGACCATGTAGCAAAAAGAGCAATTCCGAGCACAGTAAAAATTGTAGAAGCAAGTACCAGGATCCCCTGGGAATTAATGCCCCATAGCACCAGCAGAAAAATGAAATAGCAGATGATTATGAAAAGACTGAACAATTTTATTACATATTTTGTTCTCTTAACATGCAGCTTGTTTATTCTTCCATAAGATCCCACCATCAATAATATTAGATAGATAAGTGCAATCATCATTAGGAAAACTACGGCTGATATTACTATCCTGTCTATATTCATATTATAAAAACCAAAAAACATTAACTTAAAATCCAAAAATGTACTCAATTATTTTATTTACCTCTGCAAATTTGTGTTCTAATAAAACAACCAAAGATCCACTTAAAATATGATTTATTCTAACTTAGAAAGAACTTCGACCGTTTGTTTTTTTTCTTATCAGGTTTCTTTTTCTTTGCAGAGCCTTTAAGCGTTTTTATACACTTATCACATATATGATAAGAAATGGTATCAACACCATTTTCTTTTAAGCTGCCGCAATAAACGCAAATTAATTTCATTCCTTGCACCTCCCGTAACTGTTATATGCGCTTAATGTAAGGTTTTTACGGGGCTATACTATGGGACTTTTGGATAATTTAAGAAGTATGTTTGTTGCCGATCGGTTTCAGTCTAGGACTTAATACCCTTAAATTGTTTAAAGGATTCCAGGATTTGTGGATTCAGTTCATACCTGTGCTTAATGCCCAGTTTTCTGAATATATGACTTATGTGGGTTTTTACGGTTTTTTCACTTATATACAATTTTGTGGCTATAGCTTTATTACTAAGCCCCTGGTACAGCAGTTCGGCAACCTCATACTCTCTTTTTGTAAGGTTGCTTGATAACGACTTAATGGTTTTATCGCCTTTATTTATAAATCTCTTAAGCGCTGAGGTCAGGATTTCATTGTCTGCCCAGATGCCTCCTTCTTTAACTGTTTTGATTGACTGAACTAAATCTGCGTAGCTGGATTTTATGTTCAAACATCCATCAATTCCGCATTGTATTGCATTTACGAATAGATCAATATCATTGTTGTGGAACAGCACAATTAACCCCAGGCTGGAGTTAATCTCATCGAGCTTCTCGATTAAGGCTTTGTAATCAAGATCAGCAACTGCTGAATCAATAAATACCACGTCTATCTCATTTTCACTGAGGATTTGAAATAGCTCGTTTTCACCTGTTGCCCTACCGGAAATCGAAATTTCCTTTTCCTGCCGGAGCTTTTTGTCGAGCAGCTCATACAGCAGGTTGGACTTTATGATAAGTGCTAAATTAATCAATTTAATATCAATAATATACTCAAATTATTATTTATAAATAATAATTCGGTGTAATATATATTATCAATATTCTCTGGTTTTCAATAGATAATTTTATTATGCAGGTTTATCCCCGGTGCTGGTGGTAGAATCTTCAATATTTCAAAGCCAATTCAGCATTAAAAATAATTGTGGTTCTATAAAAACTTCATTTGTCTGTAGTGCTTTTTGTACTTATGAGCTATAAATTTCTGAACTATATTTAATGAAATATATTGATTCTTAAGGCTTTGCGGGAGTGTATCAAAATCAGATATGATATGTCTGCATGTAGGTTCATTGCACAGACACTGCATAGTCCATAAATCCTCATCCATCGTGGTGGAATAATCAAATGTAATTTCTTCGTTTTCGTTAATCTTCTTTATGGCAATCAATTTTCTGTTTTTCATTATTCCTGCATTTGGACTACAGCTGTGATTAATAAAAACCGCAGGCGACTCAGGCATGATGTATGTTTTGTATCCTGTTTGTAGCAAATTAGCTCCAAGTTCTGTCATGTGAACAGGATCATCGCTGTTAACTCTCTTACCACTGAAAGTTAATATAAGGTCGCCGGGATAAAATTTCTTTGCTGCAAATACCCCTTGGCCTGCAAAAGAGTCAGAAATATAAATATTATTATTTGTATTATCTTTGTTTGATTTCATTAAAATAATGAAATATATATTGTTTAATATATGGATTTTCCGTAAAAATTAAATAATACGAATAGCGTATTTTAGGCTTATATAAATCCAAAATATTTTAGTCCCTGGAATTATGAGACTGTCCGATCGTTACTCGATTTAAGCTGTATAGTTGTAGTCTGGCTAATACCAAATTACATAAAAAGTTCTATTGATTTGCTGTGATATTAACGACATATTTGTATTGAAAATGGGAGTGAGAAATTAACAATGGTTAAATTTACAGAAGATGCTCTGTTTTCTATTGAGCACAAAACTCAAATACTGGGGATCGATTTTAAGGTACTAACAAAAACATACCTTCTTGACTCATGGATTCTGCAAATAAAAAGACTTTCGAAAAACAGGTTGGGTCAGTGTAATTATATTAAAAAATCTATAGAACTAAATCTCGATTATCTCGAAGTAAACAGCCTGCAAAGATTTCAAAATACATTAATGCATGAAGTTGCGCATGCCATGGTATACGAAAAATACAGGTTCGATAATAAGTGGAAAAGCATCAAACCTCATGGAAAAGAATGGAAGGAGGCTGCGATAACCATAGGGGCTCAGCCCGTACGATGTCCTGAATTTGATGGGATCAAACCCAAATTTAATTATTGGTTAGAGTGTAAAGTGCATGGAGTTATAGAAAGCTGGATAAGAAGACCCTTTTGGATTTATCTCAATAATCGGATGAGCAAATCAGTACGCAGGCTACTGTGTCCTGTTTGTAAGGAAGCGGGATATAAAAACTATCTGCAATTTTTACACTTAAAAAACAGTGTAAACAGACACATCTAATATCTATTCTGTTTTCAATTTTAAATAAAAATTCCCATCTTGACAGCTTTTAAACCATAATTATTTTTTAGGATATAAAGAGATTTAAACAATAAATTTTAGGAGGGAATTGAAATGACTAGAATAAGATTAGTCGACCCAAGGAGAGATTTTAGTTCTCTTCAGGACAGGGTAAATAGTTTATTTGATGAAACATTTAGAGGGTTATCAACACAGAGTTATCAGGACTTAGAGACAAGCGACTGGACACCCAGCGTGGACATTTCTCAGGACGAAAAGCAGTTTGTTTTTGAGGTAGACCTGCCGGGTTTTGATAAGAAGGATATAAATGTAGACGTAAGAGACAGCAGCCTTACGATAAGTGGTGAGAAAAAGTTTGATGAAAAGGTTCAAAATGAAAACTATATCAGGGTAGAAAGAAACTACGGCAAGTTTAGCAGATCTTTTACGCTGCCAAACACTGCAGATCAATCTAAGATCGATGCAAGCTACAAAAACGGGGTGCTTAAAGTCACCGTGGCTAAAAAAGAAGAAGCCACTCCAAAGAAGATAGACGTTAAGGTTAGTTAAAGCGCAATTTGACGCTGAAAATAAAAAAGGAAGTTGCATAGGACGTAACTTATAAGGATTAGGGTCTATTCTGGCCCTAATCCATTAAAACTCCAAAAACCAAGAATTTTAGTTTCTCCCATCATGGCATGACTTAAAATAATCTGCAACTTTAAAATAACCCAATAATCAAAGCCTGACCCTATATGCATTTCCATAATCAAGATAATGGATATATAATGTTTTTTGTTTACAAAATGTAGGGGTAAAAAAAAGTATGAATCTGCTTAAATTAATATTTACATGAGACCTGTCCCATTTTCCTATTTCCATATGCCGCTTTTGCTGCTGGGTATAGTGGCAGTGCTGTGCATAGTGACTGTATATGACCCTCCGCCGGGAAGGTTCAGCTGGCTGCTGGAGGTTGGCCCTGGGCTTATTGGTATTACGGTTCTCATTGCGTTGCATAGGCGCTTTCCCATGTCACACATGGTATATTTTTTCGTTTTTCTCCATATGCTTATCCTTATATATGGCGGCTATTACACCTATGCGGAAACGCCGCTTGGTGACTGGGCGAAGGAAGTATTCGGATTCAGCCGCAATCACTATGACCGTGTAGGTCATTTTGCTCTGGGTGTGTTTCCCGCTTTTATCATAAGAGAGGGTCTGCTGCGGAGGACTCCGCTGCAAAGAGATAACTGGCTTTACTTTATTACAATAAGCATTGTTCTTGCCGTGGCGGCTTTTTGGGAATTACTGGAATGGTGGGTAACTCTTATAGTTGCATCAGATATAGGTATAGCGTTTCTGGGTTCTCAGGGCGATGTATGGGATGCGCAGTGGGATATGGTCTTGGCACTTATAGGCGCTATGATTGTGCTTCCTATTTTGGGCCCAATGCATGATAGGTCTATGTCAAAGCTCTTTGATATCCAGTCAGCCACTAAAGCTTGAAAGTGTATCGGTATCAGAATCAACAAGATTGTCCCGTATTATTTCGGCGGGAAATATCGGTATGATTAGCTGTAAATCTGAATGTTCTGGACTGGACTTGCGTTTCTAAACCAAACTATAAATCAGCATAAATATATACTTGAAATTGGCCATGGTCTTTTGGAGCTCGAGCTTGCCGCTCATCATCTGTACGCCTCCCTTCAAAATGTCAGGGTAGACATCTACTACTTGTTTGAATTCTTCATAAGTAATCGTTTCAGGAGGATTAATTACAATTGGTCTTACATTTAGCTTAGCGCTTTCAATTTTGATGCTGTCTCCATCGATGGTAGCTAGGAACCATCTGCCGGAGTCTGGCAGTGGAAGTTCGATACCATTTCCAATTTTCTCTCTGATAAGATTCCATTCTTCTTCAGCAGTTTCACTAAATTTTCTGTCCAGTCTGTCTTTAAGCATTGTTGTTGCCTCCAAAAGTAATATTACAAGTCTTACAACTTAATACAGCTTTGTCAAAGTAATATGATGGTTGAATATATTATAGTACAACACAAACATGCTGCTATGTGATCTCAGGCTTCAAAATCTTTGTTTCACCCTTATAATTTTTCTTGAATAATGCCGCATCCTGCATGGATTTTGGCGAGCCGTCCCAGTGAATGGGAACAGCAATGCCGGGTTTGAATTTATTGGCTATTTCGGCAGCTCTTCTTGTTGACATTACTGACCTGCCGCTAATAGGTAAAAACGCAACATCAACTTTTAGCTTTTTCATCTCCGGAATATCATCCGTATCCCCTGCGTGATATATTTTTGTGCCTCCCAGATCGAGAATATAACCCACCCAACTCTTTGATTTTGGATGGTAGGGTTTTGCCGATAGATTGTATGCCGGGGTTGTATAAACTGGAATACCGTAGAGGTTAAAACTCACATCGGGTCTAACCACTATGTTGCCACCATCATAAACCTCTCCGGCATCACCGGGAACACAAACGATCGTGTTGTCCTTTTTAAGCTTGCTTATATCCTCTACCGAAAGGTGCCTTAAGTGAGAGTGCGTTATAAGAATCAAATCCGCACTTCCCTCTGACACCTTATACGGATCAATAAATATTTGTTTGTCTTTAAAGTTGATCCTCAGGCCGCCATGCCCAAGCCATGAGATATTGAGTGAATCGTTAATTATCAGCATTCTCTGGTTGTTGTGAATATACGTAAACGAAATGCAAATACTGTGCCTTCAGATTTATATTAAATAATATCCCAAATTCAGGTTTGACAAAAGAGGTAAATAATTTATAGTTAACCATATGGTTAACAATACTTCTGAGTCTTTGAATACTGTATTCGGCGCGCTTTCTGATCCCACAAGAAGGCAGATTATAGAAATGGTTTCGGAAGAGCCTGTAAGGATTACAACCGTGGCGGCTAAATTCAATATGTCCCTTCCTGCAGTTTCAAAGCACATAAAGAAACTTGAGAGAGCGGGGCTTATTAACAGAGACCGAGACGGCAGGGTACACAATATAAAACTGGATTCGAAACCGTTCCATGATGCATCTAAATGGCTGGACCATTATAAGAAGTTCTGGGAGCAGCAGTTCGATTCACTGGATGATTATCTAAAGAAAATAGACAAGAGGGGTAAGCAATGACCGAGTCAGCGCAAAAACAGGCCGAAATGCCAAACTGGATGCTTCATCTAAACCGTGAATTCGCATTTCCCGTAGAAAAGGTATTTTCTGCCTGGACTGAACCTGAAGCGCTTAAGGGTTGGTTTTGCAACTCGGGAGTAGCCGAGTTTAATCCTGTTGTTGGAGGCCAGTTTTATGTTCAAATGGTTACAGAGAAGTTTGGAGCTCTGGAGCTTACCGGCGAATATTTGGAAATTATTAAAAATGAAAAAATTAAGTTTACGTGGAAGTGGCTAACCGAGCCTCTTACCCAAGCGGGAGAGACGGTTGTAACTGTGGAGTTTTTGGCAAGAGATAACTCGACCGAAATAAAGCTTACTCACGAAGGCTTTACGACTGAGGAATTTAAGAACAACCACACCGAAGGCTGGGATTTTGCGATGGAAAATTTCGAAAAAGTACTAAAAGAACAGGGGTAGACAAAAATGCTTAAAATATATGGATCAGAGATTTCAAACAATGTTAACAAAGTGAGGTTTCTTGCAAATGCTATGGGTCTGGAATATGAGCTTGTGCATGTAGACCTACTTCACGGAGAGCAAAGGGAAGGCGGAGTTTTTAAGTCTAAACCCGGTAGGCAAGGTGCCCGTGATGGACGATGACGGGTTCATCCTTTTTGAGAGCAGCGCAATCTCCAAGTACCTTGCAGATAAGCACGACTCCAAGTATTACCCAAAGGAACTGCGCAGAAGGGCTTTGTTAGATCAGTGGATAGACTTTTGCAATATCCATGTGCATAACTCTCTTGTAAGGGTCTTCTTCAATAAAGTAATCGCCCCTGCTCAGGGTTTTGACGTCGATGAGCGCTCGAGTGAATTCGGAGAGAAGATGCTCGCAAGCTACTTTCCGGTGCTTGATGCTGAGCTTGGCAAAAATGAGTATCTGGCAGGAAATAAAATGACAATTGCCGATATCAACCTGCTTTCAATACTGGAGCCTGCCGAGATATCCGGCATTGATCTCAGCAAATATGAAAATTTATATAAGTACACTACAGGACTCAGGAAGCAGGATTTTTATACAAAGTGTCATTCGGATTACAGGGATGTACTTGCAAAGATTATGTGATAATTATTTTAAATCTTAGAAACAAATACATGAATAATATAGGAGGAATTTGCTATGGGTTTTAAAGACAATGTAATTAACTGGTTTGAAATACCAGCAAAGGATATAGACAGGGCTGTTAAGTTCTATAATGATATTTTCAATGCAGATTTGAAGGTAGTTGATTTTAACGGAACTAAGATGGCTATATTCTCTGAAGACTATACCAAAACCGGTGGAGCAATTCTGCAAAATGAATTCAGCGAGCCGTCAAAAACAGGCACAACGGTTTACTTTAGCGGTGGCAACGATTTGTCAGATGTGCTTTCAAAAGTAAACAATGCAGGTGGGCAGGTTGTAACAGAAAAAACCAAGATTAGCGATGAGTATGGCTACTTTGGAATATTCATTGACTCTGAGGGCAACAAGGTAGGTCTTCACAGTATGTCTTAATAAGGGGCAGAGCGTATGTCTGAATTTGAAGGGTTTTCAAAAAAATCACTAAAGTTTTTTGCCGATCTTGAAAAGAACAACACAAAGGACTGGTTCAGCGCAAACAGGGATATATTTGACGATGAAATATTATTCCCTGCAAAGGCGTTTGTGACTGATATGGGAGAAAGATTAACAAAAATCGCTCCCGATATTGTGGCCGATCCGCGTACTGATAAATCCATCTTTCGGATACATCGTGATACAAGATTCAGCAAGGAAAAGATTCCGTACAAGACTCATCTGGGGATTTATTTCTGGGAAGGGGCAGCAAAGAAGCTTGAAAACCCGGGGTTCTATTTTCAGTTTGATAAAGACTCCATGTTTTTAGGTGTCGGTATGCACATCTTTCCAAAGGATATGATTAAAGATTATAGAGATGCAGTTGTTCATAAAAAGAAGGGAGTGGAGCTGCGAAAGGCCATAGAAAGTGTTACGAAAAAAAATAAGGAATATGAGCTTGGTTGGGTGCAGTATAAAAAAGTGCCCAGGGGGTATGACAAGGATCACCCCCTGGCAGATTACCTGCTCTACGGAGGCATAGGCTTTCACTACAAATCCAAAATCCCATCCGAATTTAATTCAGAAAAGCTTCTGGATTTTACCTATAAGATTTTTGTAGACATGTCACCAATTCATTTTTGGGTGAAAAGTATTTAGCGCGTAGACTCAATATGTCATTTCGGGCTTGGCGAAAAATCTGTTTTTAATACAACATACAGTTACTAATTTCTTGTAAACATAATAAAGGCTTGTGAGAAAACTACATACTGCTGCTTACCCTGTGAAGGATCACCGGTGGAAAATCAGGTTCTGACTTAGGCGTTACTATTATTAGCCCATCATCTTTTACGGGTGTGTAACTTGCCTGTCCTTCTGCGGTTTCTTCTTTGTCAAAACATATGAGCATTTCGTCTGCATTAATCACGCCGTTTTCGTCAACTGTGCCTGTAGAAGTAATGAAGCCGTTTGCTCCTTCGCATAATGTAAATAGCGATTCTGTCCATGCGATTTCAATTTTTTCATCCTTATCCAAATTGGTAATTGAAACACGCACGGTAGAGCCGTCCAGAGGGTCAATACCTTCCCACAGTCCCAGAAAAAACCTGTCTGCTTCGCTGCTCTGCCCTTTGGACTCATCACACCCAATCTGCCCTACCGCAACCATGCTCAATATTGCTATAATTATATAAAACTTCACTGTATTTCCCTCCATCAAAAATTAGTTTTTGATAAGTTTTTTAAAACCGATTCAGGATTTTACTACTATTTATTCGCTTAGGCAAAGGAGTGGAAGGAAATTTTTGTTATGTGTAAACTGTTTGAAATTGTCATATTGTCATGTTTTAAGGTGTATAGGGTGAAAAGGTAAGAATTTGGGAATATTGGGATTTTCAGACTAATTTATGCCTTGCTATTAATTCTGGTACTTTTAAAAACGAGATCGTCACACTTGTTTAAGGAAGGCTAATATCACCTTAACGGTAATATCCGCTGGAATGACAGTTGTGGTTAGTTTTTACCATGCCCGCATTTCGACCAGGCTCAATGCGTTTGATTAAAAGCAGATCTCTCCTAATTTGAATTCAGACAGTTGTTTTTAAACTATCAAATTACAGACTTCGATCATATACAGCCAAACTTTATCTTGACAATAAAGTTTGTGGTTCGAGATGACAAATTTAGTGCCTATATACTCAAACCCCTTGAACCCCCCCCCTGATATGTTGTTTATGGCGGGTTTATTTCATTTACTCACCTCATCTGCCCAGACCTTAAAACTTTTCAGCGTGGTGGGGCCGAACGTGTTGCTGATCGCGACATCAGCAGCATCGCGACCTCGTGCAATAAGCACTCGGCCAATACGTGGGACGTTGAACCGAGCATCAAAGGTATACCAATTACTTCCAAGGTATGCTTCAAACCACGAAGCGAAATCCCCAGGACCGTATGGCGGCGGTACGCCGATTTCGCTCAAATATCCAGTGCAGTAGCGTGCAGGAATATTCATGCAACGACATAATGTGATGGCAAGATGCGTGTAATCACGGCAAACACCGGTTTGCTCATTGAAAGCTTCCCAGGCTGTCTTCGTGGCGCGGGCATGCTCGTAACCAAAGGCGATATGTTGATGGACGAAATTGCAGATGGCCAGGACGCGTTCCCAACCGGTAGGCGATTTGTCGAATAGGTCCCAAGCCACCTCGGACAACAGATCGGTTTCACAATACCGACTTCCCAAAAGAAATATCAGCGTCTCCTCGGGAAGAGCTTGCACCGGATTTTGATGAGCCGAGGCAGCGACCACATCCGGCTTACCAGTATCGTTCACGACCGCATCGGCTGAAAGACTTATCTCGCCTTTCGGTGCAACAATCCTGCTGCACCAGTTGCCGAAAGAATCACGATAGGCAGTGATTGGGATGGACGGTTTGGTGATGAGATGATCGGCAACGATGATATCGGAAGCACGCGTATAATGGATGTGTAAAGTCAGTATCATAGGTGTTGGCTGTGGACAGTCGTAGATTAGTTCGTAGCCGACTCGTATCTTCATAATTAGTCTCCTTCAGTAGTGCCCTAACATTGAGTGGAAGAAGCACGTTAACTCATTGATGGAGCATGGTGATTATATGGTAATTACCTGAATAATATTATACAATATCATTAAGATTACATATTAATATCAGACATTTTGCAAGGAATAATATTATGAGTCAAATACAAAATGCTGATACGATACAAATTGATCGTCAATCTTATATTTGGTTAGCCATTGCTCCCGTTCCTGAATTTCAGAAAACTTACTAGCTTAATCTCTTACCATGTTCTTAATAGGGAGCAGTATATTTTGGAATCATTATCACAAAGATCGCAACCGACAAATTAGTGACAGACACTATTTACATGGGGAATCTGGTTCAAATTGTCATATTCCCATATTTTCAGGGGTAGGAGTAAAAAGATGACAATTTGAGAATTTGGCTCTGGGTTGGGGTATTTTCCCTTGTGTCATTCTGAATTCATTTCAGAATCTAATAAGAGATCCTGAATCAAGTTCAGGATGACGAAATAATCCTTAACAAAAAAGTTTGTACCCTTGAAAAACCCTCCTGATATGTTATTTATGTCGGGTTTATTTTTATAAATAAACAAATTCTGAGGAGAGTTTTTAAGGAGCGTATATTATGAGCGACGAAGTACAACAAGTG
Source organism: Thermodesulfobacteriota bacterium (assembly GCA_041572575.1). GTDB lineage: Bacteria > Desulfobacterota_D > UBA1144 > Nemesobacterales > N074bin48 > N074bin48. The sequence goes on along the minus strand of JBFFSH010000026.1, from coordinate 9,030 downwards.
CCCGGAGCACCCGGGACACAAGCACCACCTGCAGCACAAGAGGCGCCAACCACAGCGGCACCGCCAGCTATGCCCCAGGAGGCAAGCGAAAACATTAGCATGAAACAGCTTCTAGAGGCCGGTGTTCATTTTGGCCATCAGATTAGCCACTGGAATCCAAGAATGAAAAGCTACATTTTTGGAAACAGAAACGGCATTCACATCATTGACCTTCAGCAGACAGTCACACTTTCAAAAGACGCATTTGCATACGTAAAGCAGGTGGTTGCCGATGGAGGGGAAATCCTTATGGTAGGAACCAAAAAGCAGGCCCAGGGCATCGTGGAAGAAGAAGCGACCAGAGCCGGGCTTCACTATGTAAACTCCAGATGGCTTGGCGGAACACTTACAAATTTTAACACCATAAGAGGGAGAGTGGATTACCTGCTCGAACTCAAAAAAATGGAAGAAGAAGGGCAGATGGAGCTTCTTCCCAAAAATGAAGCAAAAAGCCTAAAAAGAGAGATACTAAAGCTTGAGTATCTGTTAAATGGAATAGTGGGTATGAAGAGGGCTCCTGATGCGATGTTTATTATAGATACAAGAAAAGAGTATATAGCAGTGAGGGAAGCCAGAAACCTTGGTATCCCAATAGTTGCAGTGGTTGATACGAACTGCGACCCGCAGGATGCTGATTATATTATTCCAAGTAACGACGACGCCATAAGGGCAATTAAATTGTTTGCTTCAAAAGTGGCCGATGCGGCAATTGAAGGCAAGCACATTTATGATCAGAGAGTAGCTGCCGGTGAGATCGTTAAACCCAAGGAAGAGGAATCACCTGTGGTGGTTGAAAGAAAGGTATTTGTATTTAAAGAGTTTGGTGAGGAAAAAGAAGGAGCTACCAAATCTTCTGAATCTATAGCGGTATCTGAGAGTAAGGCTGGAGAAGCAGCCGCAACAGTAGAAGAAACAAAGAAGGAGGAGTCAAAAGATGGCTGAGATTTCAGCACAAATGGTAAAGGAAATTAGAGACGCTACGGGTGCAGGGTTTGTAGACTGCAAAAATGCACTTACAGAAACTGATGGTAATGCAGAAAAAGCAATTGAAATTCTAAGAATAAAGGGCCTTGCAAAGGCATCAAAGAAAACAGGAAGAGCAACCCCGGAAGGTACGGTAACATCATACATACATGCCGGAGGTAAGATCGGAGTACTTCTCGAAGTAAACTGCGAGACGGATTTTGTTGCAAGAAACGATGAGTTTCAGGAATTTACAAGGGAAGTTGCTATGCAGATTGCTGCAGCAAACCCTACTTATGTTTCCGAAGAAGATGTGCCTGAAGAGGTATTAAACAAGGAAAGAGAGATCATGAAGGCTCAGGTGATAGAGGAAGGGAAACCCGAAAAAGTAGCGGATAAAATTGTTGATGGTAAAATATCAAAGTATCTGCAAGAAAACTGTCTGGTAAATCAGATATATATTAGGGATTCCAAGAAAAAGATATCTGATCTGCTAAGCGACCTGATTGCAAAAGTAGGCGAGAACATACAAATAAGAAGGTTTCAAAGATATCAGCTTGGAGAGTAGCTTAAGGCCAAATATTATTTTGAAAGCTTAATACATGCCGCAACCAAAATATCAAAAAATTCTTTTAAAGCTAAGTGGCGAAGCCCTTCAGGGTAAAGAAAAATTTGGTATTTGCGTAGATACCCTAAAGGCAATTTCCAAAGAAATTGTAGAGATTCAAAACCTGGGTGTGCAGATTGGCATTGTTATTGGCGGCGGCAACATATTCAGGGGGGTAGCAGGCACAGCAACCGGCATGGACAGGTCTGCTGCCGATTATATGGGTATGCTTGCAACTGTAATCAATTCCCTGGCTCTGCAGGATGCACTTGAATCTGAGGGCATAGTCACAAGAGTACAGACCGCACTCGAAATTCACCAGGTCGCAGAACCCTACATAAAAAGAAGAGCCATAAGGCACCTTGAAAAGGGCAGGGTTGTGATCTTTGCAGCGGGTACCGGAAATCCTTTTTTCACTACCGACACGGCGGCAACTCTAAGAGCAAGGGAGATAGGTGCTGATATAATCCTTAAAGCCACTAAGGTGGATGGAATATATGATAAAGATCCCATGGTGCATAAGGATGCCAAGAAATTCAAGCAGCTAACCTATATGGATGTACTCAGAAAGGACTTAAAGGTAATGGACGCCACGGCAATATCTCTTTGCAGGGAGGGTAAAATACCTATAATTGTGTTTAACATGTTTGAAACAGGCAATATTTATAGGATAATTATGGGTGAAGAAATAGGATCAGTAGTAAAGGAGTGATATTATGGCTGAACTACAAATTGAAAATGATATTGAAGAATCAATCCTTAAGATGGACGAGACCATCGATGCATTTAAAAAAGAGCTATCCCGAATGAGAACCGGAAGGGCGTCGGCATCCATAGTAGAGCACATAAAGGCTGATTATTACGGCACACCTACCCCGCTTAGCCAGATTGCAAATATTTCAGTGCCAGAACCTCGGGTAATAGTCATACAGCCCTGGGATACAGGTGCTACGAGTGAAATTGAAAAGGCCATAATGCAGTCTGATCTTGGAATAACACCATCGAGTGATGGTAAATTAATCCGCATTATTCTTCCTGTACTGACAGAAGAGAGGAGAAAGGAGCTTGTGAAATACGTCCACAAGCTGTCTGAAGATTATAGAGTATCTATAAGAAATTCCAGAAAGGATATAAATAATAAAATAAAGAACTCTGAAAAAGAAAACGAGATAACCGTAGATGATGTAAAAACCTTTATGAATCAAATACAAAAGGTTACAGACGAACATATAGCCAAAATTGCCGAACTGCTGCAGGAAAAAGAAAAAGAGATTCTGGAAATCTAATTTTAGCTAGACTAAATCTATTTCGTAGCAGCACTATACATCTTTAAATATTTCAATTAAAATAATCCTATATGAAATTTTTATGGCAGCATCTAACTAATCTTTTCTCTTATCTTTTTATGTCATCGGCCTTTGCCGGGTGCATATGCTCGTTCTATCTTGTGATTTTTTATCTAAAGGATATGTTTGGAGAGACTACTCCTACAGAGGCAAAAATTGCAAAACAGCTTTTTATTATACTGCTATTTTGTATAGTGATCTTCCCTGTGAGTTTTTACATCTCTCATTCTGCCGAAAAGAAAAGCGCTGAGGATGATAAGTATGATTACACGAAGTAAAGTTTTTTAAATAACTTCATTCTTCGTTTGAGTCTCAATAACATTTATTAGAATCAAAAGTCTTCAGTGTACCAACCTAGTCGGTGTCTGTTTGTATAGTAAACCAGCCCCAGTATTCTCATTTCCACTGCAAGAAAATAAAGCGTAAGGAAGCTGTATACGGGTATGGTTAATATAGGAAAGTCTATTTTCTTGATTAAATGCTCTCCAGCAATCTCAACAGCGATTATAATAAAGAGGGATGCGCATGCAGTGAAATAATCAGAAGTAATTCTTTTTATTGATGGAAGAATAACCGTGGGGCTCAGGACAGATAGTGTACCAAACATAGCAACCGCAATGAGGCCCATTGGAAGGTAAAACACTCCCCAGATCACGGTTAATAAAAAGATAGGATTAGTATACGAAATTTCTCTGTAAAAATAATAATATATTACCGTAGGCAAAAAACTAAAAACTATGGTGGATATCAGATAGAAGAAAGGCTGCAGGAGGTCTCCAAAAAAATCTACGATATCCGGCCAATCAGGAAGCTCATCCTCACCGCTTGATGAATACACTATGATCTTGAACATAAAAGCTGAAAGATAAAAAACCAGGAAAAACTTTAAAAAAGTGAATAACAAACTAAATAATCCAAATGATGTATTCAGGAAATATATAATAGAAATAAATACAGTGCCTGCAATCATAAGCGATCTTCCTTCTCCGTAGAATGGATAAGAGAATACGCTAGATAATTCTTCACCAAATGATGGCTCTCTTATGCGCCTTTGAGGTTTTGGATTGTAGACTCCTATGGGCTCTTGAGGTTCATTAGTCCCTCGAGTATTTTCTAGTTCAAGAGCGTCTTCTGGCTCCGGAGCCTCACCAGCAATTTTTTGCCTGCGCTCTTCTTCAATCTCTTTTCTCCATTTATCATATTTATCTTTTTTCCTGGAACTGGGCAATGTGATCTCCTTTGGTGAATTTGCTGCCTGTTAGCAGACTGCATATTACAGGGGGCATATCTCATATGTTATCATGGTTGCTGGATTGTCAATATTGATATGGCGTTGTGGACAGGGGGTGTTGATGAAATCTGATAGCATATATATAGAGGCAAGGCGCATGGAATGCCTTGGTGGTGGCTGGAAATATATAAATTGTATTTGTCAGATATTATGCTCTTCTTCAGCATCAGAAACTAATTTTTCTACTCTTAGTGCAATTTTAATAGCCTCTTTTACCGATTTTTGAATAAACTTCTCTTCATCCCCTGAAGCGACAATGCCAGATGCTATATATGCAGCGAATATGTTTGAAGCCGATGACAATATAGCTTTTTCATTGCTCTGCAGGTCAATAAAATACTGCTCTGTATTTTGTTTGTTGCGCCTTTCTATAAGATCGAGAATCTCATCAAGGTCTGTATTTTCGCTCATAAGCTGTATTGTTAAATTAACTCATCAATTGGAGTGTGTTTGAGACCAAAAGCATCAGCTACACCTTTATATGTAATTTTACCATTTATAATATTTGCACCAAGTTTTATTTCATTATTTTCTTGCATCGCTTTTTCCCAGCCTTTATTTGCAATTTCAAGCGCATAGGGAAGAGTTGCATTTGTAAGAGCCAGAGTAGATGTCATGGGCAGTGCCCCCGGCATATTGGCTACACAATAGTGCACAATGCCGTCTACGTTATAGATCGGATTGGAGTGAGTAGTGGGTTTTGATGTTTCAAAACATCCTCCCTGATCAATTGCAACGTCTACAAGCACGGCTCCCTTTTTCATAAGCTTTAACATTTTACGGGTAACAAGTTTGGGGGCCTTGGCTCCGGGGATTAGTACAGCGCCAACAACTACATTCGCTATTCCAATAAGTCTTCTAAGTGTAGCGGGTTTGGACATTAGCATGAAACAGTTCTTAGGCATGATGTCACTTAAGTATCTGAGACGCTCCAGGTTTAAATCCAGTACATAAACCTTTGCTCCAAGGCCGCAAGCTGTCTTTGCGGCGTGAGTACCCACTGTGCCTCCACCAATGATAAGAACAGTACCGGGGTCAACACCTGGCACTCCCCCAAGAAGCACTCCGTGCCCGCCGTGCTCCATCTCCAGGTATTTTGATCCCTGAAGCACTGACATCCTGCCAGCAACCTCGCTCATGGGGGTTAAAAGAGGCAAAGACCCGTCATCTTTTTGTATAGTTTCATAAGCTATATCTACCGAGCCAGTTTTCATTAGTGCAGAAGTCAGTTCTTTTGAAGCTGCAAGATGAAGGTAAGTAAAAACAATCTGGTCTTTTCTTATAAGTTTGTACTCAGATGGCAGAGGCTCTTTTACATGCATCACCATGTCTGCTCGTTTATAAATCTCTATTGCCGTGTTTACAATCTTAGCACCATGCTCTTTGTACCGAGCATTATCAAAGCCGCTTCCAAGCCCCGCATTTTTTTCTATAAGCACCGTGTGGCCGTGCCCTGTTAAAAGTTCCACTCCCCCGGGGGTCATTGAAACCCTGTTCTCTTCAGCCTTTATCTCTTTTAGTATTCCTACTATCATGTGTTCTCCTGCAATAAGTGATATATATAAGAGTAAATTATATTAAGACTGATTCAAATAACCGGTAAAGTAAAACAATATTATTTGAGCTAGAAGGTCTTATACCCGCTTGCAATCTTCTGCATTCTTTGCTGCAGGGTTTTATTGGCGCTTTCAAGCGAGAAGGCCTGTCCTGTTTCAAGTCCTTCTATATAGTCAGAGACAAACTGAGCACATTGAGACCATATAAATGATGTGTGGGCATATGTGTCTATAAACTGCACATGCGGGTTTTTCTCTTCGGTATCCAGACTATTATAGTAAATGTCTACAAGGGCTTTGAAGTTAGGCTCCAGTCCACCCACGGGATTTAAATTGCAAAGATTATTTAACATGGAGTGAAGTTGCACTATCAGTGACTTTGTGTCTTCTACTATATAAATTCGTATAAGCGCATCTTCTAGGGCTATGAGCATAATATTGATGTATGCCGGATAAAACTTTCCAAAAAGCTCCATGGGCTCTAATTCGGAAGATTTTAATGATTCGAGCTCATTTTTAAGACTGTGAAGTCTGCTGGGGGTTTTTATCTCCGATATCCACCCTGTATTTTCGCCAACATTTAACAGCCATTCATTTATTTCATTTAGCTTCTCTTGAGGCTTTGTAAGTTTTATAAGTTTTATATCATCAAACCTGGTAGAATATGCTGCAAGTATCTCATAGGTGCGAGCGCTTAGGTCTGAGTTTAGGATTGATCTTGTAATTATTCCCCGTGTGTGTTTGTTTGTAAGCGTGTACTCGGAGCTAAAGTACTTTCTTCTCAGGTTGTAAGCATTTGTTACGTCTACGGTTCTCATCTTACTATTTATATAAAAAACAGATAGGCGTGGGAATTATTAGACTTCCGGTCTTGTTATCATTATATAATTTTTTGGATTTAAGCACAATGGTGTATTCATCTTTCTTAATCATAATTATTTTATCAATTCCCAAAACTTTTTAGAATAAATGTCGTATAATTAATTAAACTTATAAACAAGGTCGCGGCTGTGTTTGGTTTTGCAAAGAAAAAAGAGCTTACAGATGAGCAATTGATGGAAAACTTTCAAAATGGCGATAGTGCTGCGTTCGATCAGCTTCTGAGCAAGTATGGCTCAAAGATTTTGTACTTCATCATGAAAAAGCTCAATATACCAAAACCCGCAGCAGAGGACCTGATGCAGGAGATATTCATAAAGGTAATTGAAAAGAGGGATACATTTAATACAGAGAGAAAATTTTCAACATGGCTTTATACGGTTGCAAACAACAGGTGCATTGATTATATGAGAACGGATAAAAATAAACAGACAAGTTCACTTGATAAAGAAATAACGGCTGAAGCAGGCGGCGCCACTCACTTGGAGCTTGTAAAAAGTGATTCGGGCGATCCTGAACAATATAGTTATAATAAACAGATAAAAGAGTATGTGGATGAAGGCGTGCAGGAGCTCAAAGAAGAATTGAAAGAGGTGTTTATGCTAAGGGAAATAGAAGGACTGTCATTAAAAGAAATATCGGATATTACAGGGGCGCCGCTAAATACTGTAAAAACGAGGCTTAGGACGGCGTATTCAAATCTGAGGGAATATTTAGTTAGCGCAGGATATTTTTCACAGAAACAAAATCTGGGGAGTGTTAAATAGCGATGAAGTGTGAAAGGGTAGAAGAGCTTCTTATAGATTATCTGGCAGGCGAGATAGAGCCTCAGGAAAACAAGATAATACAGGCTCATCTGCAGCAATGTCATAACTGTTCTACCAAGTATGAAGAGTTTAAGCAGATACAGAGCGCTTTTAGGAGCGAGACTCTGCCCGAGCCATCAAAGGATTTATTGCAAAATCTTAGCGCAAAAGCCAGGCAGGATTTAAGGCATGAACATGTCCCATTTTGGAGAAAATGGTTCTATTCTCCGATACTTATTCCAACCCTTACAACTGCAATAGCGCTTATGATCTGGATAAATGTGGGAGGGGATAATACCTCGGAATTTGGAGATTTTGATGATCAGCCAGAGTACTATTCAAGAGAAGTAATGGCTGAAAAGATTCCTCAGCAAGAAATTGCCGGAAAAGCCATCGTAAAAGGCCAGGGTAATTTCAGGGCAAAAGACGATCTTGCAGGCAGGAAACAAAATGCTCCAGCATCTGCATCTAATATAGCAGAGGGTGAGAGAAGAAGAGATGCGGCGGCTCCGTCATTAAGGGGTGAAACACCAGAAAGACAGGAGAGATCATTTAAAAAAGTGCCTTCAAGTATTGCAGGTAAAAATGAACCAAGTGCAGAGCAACAAAAATCAGCTGAGCAAGCAAGACAGAAAATATTGGATGAATTAGAAAATAAAAAAACAGTGGAGTATGAGAATCAGGCTATTGCCAAAGACAGTATGAATGGTGTTTATAATGAACAATCAAAACCACAATCTCCCGCGGCTCCTGCCGATCCAAATAAAAAGGATGACGACGGGTTCAGTTTTAGTCTAGGAAGCAGTAAGGTAATGGCAAAGAAAGTGTACAGGCCATCTGGAGATGTGGAACTAGACTCTGTTGGACGGGATAATAAAGAACTTGCAGATCAGGATGGACATGATTATGCAACAAGTGCCAAAGTTTCAGAACAGGTTCGGTCGGCCGAGAAGACTGAAAAATTAAAATCAATTGAAGAGGAAGATTCGAGGCTAATAGCAGTTGATACACCAAAAGAGCTCGCTGATAAAGATACGCTAAAGCAGCTTGGTGTTGCCTTAAAACAGCAAAGAGCGGGTGACTGTGAATCTGCAATTGCAACAAATGAGTATAATCTAAAGAACAGTCCGGGAGCGCCTGCAAGTGTAAAAGAGCAGACCTACCTTTCGCTTGCCCAGTGCTATGAGCAGCAGAATATGTTTGTAAAGGCCATAGAGAACTATAACTACCTGCAGCAGGTCTCGCCTTCTCAAAAACCGTTTGCAACGCAAAAGATTGAAGAGCTTAACTTTAAGGTTCAAAACATGAATGTACCTGCTGTAACTGAGCCTTCTACGACTTCAGAGACTGGAGTTGAGGTTACGAAATAAGGAATACTAGACGTCCACATTTTCTGTCATTCTGGGCATAATTGCAAAAAATGTGTGCTAATTTGAGTCAGATTTGCTTTAAAAAGGTGTACCATTTGAAGTAATTAATTCTCTTGTGTTTAGCCAGTCCTCTATGGTTTCTGTAAGCCCATTTCACTCTAGAGAAGTACCCT
>JBFFSH010000025.1:0-33284 GCA_041572575.1 Thermodesulfobacteriota bacterium | reverse complement strand
GAAGGGTACTTCTCTAGAGTGAAATGGGCTTACAGAAACCATAGAGGACTGGCTAAACACAAGAGAATTAATTACTTCAAATGGTACACCTTTTTAAAGCAAATCTGACTCAAATTAGCACACATTTTTTGCAATTATGCCATAAAACATAACCCCAGGAGCATATTAAACAATGAAGAAAAACAGCCGCTAAAAATGATATCGAAACCAGACTGTGACAATAATTTAAAAATAAATAATGCTTACATATTTAATGAAACCGACAGATTGATTTTCTTTGATGTTTGTTATGAATACAACGGAAAACCACCGCTAAGCATAGCAGCTATAACGTATAAAGATGGTAATAATACGGGCAAATGGAAATACTGGCCCGGGATCATCAAGCCCGGCAAAGGATGTACATCAATTCGTCTTGGCAAAAGTTCCTTATATGCCTACAGCAGTGATGCCATACTCATCAAGACTAATGACTTTAAATGTGAAGCAATGTTCGAATATAAGAAATTCTGGACAAATGGAGCTGACGTCATAAAAGGAAAGAAAACTGAACACAGACATGCAGATAAATATACAATTAATTTTCCTAAACTGGTTGATAAAAATACCTCAACAATATTACCCTCTGAACAAATTTTAACATTTAGTAATAATGAAGATTACAATAAAAACGGTATAAGCGGTTTGAAAGATAATATTTTCGAGTTATCAATTAGCGACAATACCAAAATAGAATTTGTCTGGATACCCCCTACTACATCCACGCAATGGAAGGATCTTAGTGGTGGATTGGATTACTATGTTTATGGAGACAACCTTAAAAAAAAGAGCCCTTATAGGCTAGTCAAACTCACATATGGTTTTTTCATATCAAAAACTGAAATCACTCAGAATCAGTGGGAACATATAATGTTTAGAAATCCATCAATGAACAAAGGAGTGAAATCTTATGTTTTAAAACGCTTCCCCGTTAACAATATTTCTCAGAATAATGCATTGGACTTTGCTAGAAAACTTTATGAATTTAACTCCTCAGGCAATAAAAGTAATTTTATTCAAAACTCAAATTACATATTCAGACTTCCAACAGAGGGAGAGTGGGAATACGCGGCAAGGGCTGGAATGAATAAGCCTCGCAAAGAGTATTTGGATGAAACCGCATGGTATAACGGCAGCCATGATTCAATACAAAATGTAGCTTCTAAAAAACTAAACCCCTGGGGTATTTTTGATATGCTTGGAAACGTAAATGAGATCACTCAAGACTGCTGGCCTACGTCTGAAGATATTAAATACAGCGATCCAACAAAAATTAGAATAAACCCTGTAGGATCGTTAACGCAAGTAAACTTTAGAGGCGGGAATTACTATTCAAACAAACAGGTAGAAAGCTTCGGATGGAGAAGTGGATGCCAGCATCCGACACACAAAACCTATTTTCTTGGGGCACGTATTGTTTTAGCGCCGGCATTATCATCACTTAACATTGAACCCGAACCACAGCCGATATCTCAAAGCATCTTAATCAGTACTGAACAAAGAAATCTTAAGAAACATATTTTGCAAAGATCCAATTGCGATAATGATCTTGAAATAAAAAGCGCTTATATTAAAAAAGAATATAACAACCATATTATTTTAGATGTATGCTACGATACTGAGAATAATGTGGGTAAGTGGTTATCGGCAAAAACATTTATGAAAGGTAAAAATACCGACAAATCAGGTTATTTACCCGGCCAGGTGACAGCTGAAAATAAATGTGCGGTAATTAGTTTATTCAAAAATTCGACGCTCCCTTATTATAGCGATTCCATACTCATCAATTCCTATGATGATAGTTGTCAAACAACGTTCGAATATGATAAATACTGGACTAATGATACTGACATTTACAGAAGTTTGAGCAAACACTAAAATGATATTTTTAAACACACCCTTCAAGAGAACTAATCCGTATATTGATTTTTAAATATTACAGGCAACAAACCCATCCACAAAAGAAATACAGGCCATAGCTGACCTTCTAGAATATTGTAACTACTTAGAAGAAATGCAACATCTTTCTTCATGAACACCAGTACCATTGTGGTTTCAAATGTAAATGTAAGAACCACCCAAATGATACCTATCTTAATAGAATCGGAATATGAGTTTATGTGCCAGATTCTAGTTACAAAGCATGTGAAAATAGTAGCAAATATGCATCCCGTAACAGTTGAAATCTGATGAGCCGAGAGTTCAGAAACAAACTCCTTATATCCAAGCTCTCTAATTGCTGCATTAATAAATGCTAATGCTAAAAGCCCCAGCCAAAGAAGAGAATAAGTTTTAAGCATTATATAAAATATTAATGAATAAAATCACAAGTACCATAAAAACAGTTATAATTTTAGATTAAAAATAACATATAAAAATAGAACTTAACGGCAATAAATGAACAAAAAAGAAGCAATTAAGATAATAAATGAAGTATTAGAGAGTTTTAAATCTAAACCATACTCAGAACTTGAAGAAATGGTCGGAGAATCGCCTGTAATGAATGAAATAAAAGCAGAATCAGGTACTGAATATCAAATCGAAATTATAGCCTATTGGGATACTAAACAGGGTGGAGATATTAGAGTGCTGGGATCAATTGATGATATGGCACAGTCCGATTATGATCCATTATTAAAGAGTTTTATTATGTCTCCAGAGGGAGAGATAATAAATACATGACCAAAATATTACATAAGCTTTTTACAACTCCAGGCAGGTCACGCTCTTTGATTTATCTGGTTGCAGCAATTCCATTTATTCTAGTCGGGCTGTTCGGATGGGAGCATGGAGCATTCTGGTTCTATTTAGTCCCTGCTATTATAGCCGTAGTTCAGTTCTTTAAACCCAGAATGTTTATTTGGTGTCTTTTACTACTGATATACTTCGTTGCCTCAATACAATACTTTTATTTGTTAATCGCAGATATTATAAGAATCTTAACCGGAGGGAGCCCAAGCGCTTTATTAGATACCGATGATTCAGTAGTTTTCATTACATTTGTACTTGTTATCGTCTCGGTGACAGTCTTCCTAATACGTCGTGGATTAAAAGACTGGTTTGCTAATTCGCTTCTAAAAGAACAGTAATGACACCCTGATACTACTTAATATAGACACATCATCAAAACACCACCCTCGAAACATTTGAACAGGTAGAAGTTCCAGCTTCGCAGACCTGATAGTCGTATTCACTGCCGCCTTTTGTGGTCATGTCGTCTAGGTGAGTACCGTCATTTGCAGTATTGAATGTTGCACTCGTACCTTTACCTGAAATTTTGGTCCTTGTAACTGTAACTTCTGGTGATGTACCTGATGGAGACCAGTCCAGACTTACTTTCTGTTCCCCTTTATCTTTAAACCCATCTGTCATAAGTGTGATATCACCAGATGGTGGAGTTGGAGTTGGAGTTGGAGTTGGTGTAGGAGTGGTAGTTGGCTGAGGAGTTGGTGTTGGCGTTGGACTGCCATCACTTCCGCATCTAATGAACATATGATCAATTGATAGTTCATCCCTACCGTTATTGCCCTGCAAATTCTGAAACTCACTCACTACTCGCACTATTATCTGCCCGGCATCTGTAGGTAGACCAGAAAATATATGATAAACATTATCATCAATATTATCAGCAGTAGATACATCAATCATATTCACCCAGGTTGACGTGTCAGTATTAAAATACTGGAATATAAATTTTTCATCATCTCCGTTTTGATCAGACTGGTTATTAGAATAAAAAGCGTTTACATGAAAAGAAACTACGGTACCTCCAGTGGAATCGAATATAAACTCTTTTTCTATAAAGCTTATTCTGTCACTCTTTTTTCCACCATTTATGTTTTCTCTCAGTACTTCATCTAATCCATTATTTGAAAATGTATCAGATAAAGATCCTGATAATACAGTGCCGGAGATTAAATTCTGAGAGCTTGCTGTCTTATCGATAAAGGACGGAGGTGGTGTTGGCGTAGGTTCTGGAGTTGGTGTTGGTGTTGGTTCAGGTGTTGGAGTTGGTGTAGAAGTCGGTTGAGGAGTCGGTGTGGGTGTTGGAGTCGGTTCAGGTGTAGGAGTTGGAGTAGGAGTGGGTTCAGGTGTTGGAGTTGGAGTAAGTTCCGGCGTAGGAGTCGGTGTAGGATCGGGTGTTGGGGTTGGGCTAATAGGTGTAGGGCTGGGAGTAGGTGTAGGTCCAGTGCTTACAACTTCAACAGCGCCTATATCGGGAAATCCATCTGTACGAAAATTTTTCAATATGTCTTCAACGGGAGCATTAGCGGGATCGGCACCATCTATCGCAACACTACCTGTACCTGGTACTCCATATAGATTAACCAGATTCTCAAACGCCTGTCTTATGTTAGATGAACCGTCATTAAAACTGCCTGTAGTTTCATTCCATCTTGGTAAAACAATTCCTGCCTGTGATGATAATACCGGATCGCCTATAACAGAAACCGGATCATCTGTGTAATTAACTAGTTCATTTGTATCAGAGGGGATAGGATTAGCTCCATTATAATAAAGATTATTTTCTAATATGAACGACAGGGTCTCACCTACAGGAGTATCAGAAAAGTCGTTGCTACCTGAATTTCCAGCACCCATTGTCCCGGTTGGATCAGACCACAGGTTATTGAAAAAATGCACATTTTCATTTGGATTGTTAAGTCCCTCAGTGTTTAAACGCATGGCATAAGCAAGTGAAGGCAGATTTCCTACTACAGAGTTATTTCTAAAAGTGATACCCTCTGATCCTTTTACGCCAACCGATGCCCTCATGACATTTGATGAATTACCTAGCATAAGGTTATTTTCAACTAATACATTTTGCGCCTCAAAATAATCCTTTCCGTCTTCACCAACCAATACAAAATTGCTTGCGGTAGATCCCTGCCAGTTTAAGAACACATTCCTTCTTACCGTTATATTCTGACTTCCAAGTATCCCATCGCTGTTATCATTACTGTCTTTAATTACTATATAACTGCTTGTGTTGTTACCGTTTAGCCTGCCGCTTCCTTCAAAGTCATTAAAGAATACATTGTCCTGGACAATTACATTTGTGACACTGTTGATATCGATATGTTCATCACTTCCGGCTTGGTTGTAAAACATGTTACCTTCAACCGTAATGTTGCCGGCACCATTATTAATTTTCAGGAGATCATTATTAAAGCTGTCATGAATAATATTATCTTTGATAGTAATATCGCTTACAAAATCCGTTCCTCCAGGATCTCCTATTAAATCCTGTATCTGAATTACAAGCGCACCTGCACCTGAGCCGGTATGTGCTATATCAAATCCTTCAAGAGTAATTCCCTTACCCGTATAACATGTGATAACAGTTGAAGTGTGTCTTAGTTTTGCTTGATAGGGAGTTTGTGACTTGACTGTAATACCATTTGTAAATGTCCCTCTTAGTCTGATTCGCCCGTTATATATCCCCGGTTGTACCAAAATTACACTGCCGTCATCGGGGGCATTATCCAATGCATTTGTAATTGTGGCCCAGGGATTACCAAGTGAGCCGTCACCAGTAGAGTCACTCCCTGTGGTTGATACATAAAAATCCTGTGCTAATGCTCCTTGAGCAAGAAAAAGAAATAGACCGAACACTAAGAAAAATATGTTTTGCTTTTTCATCTTCACCCCTACGAAATTGACATGCACTAAATTGTAATACTTTTGTATTATTAGTCAATAGGTCTTATTTGGTTTGTGTGTGAATTAGTAAAGGTGAATTATTGTTGTAGTAAAATATGACTTTACTTGCCTGAAAACATATAAAGCCCATAAAATAAAACTACTATTATTCCGGGTATTAATGAAATGAGCCAGAGCAGTTTTGATACTGCAATGTAGCGATAATACTCAAGATTCTTATTGGCCGTTTTTGTGTTGATATAGGTAGAAATTACTAGACTTACAGGAATTATCAATAAGAGGGCTAACCCGCCATAAGGAGCTCCATAATCAGATACCCGGTTTTTAAGTGGTGAGCTCTCCACTGCAAATAAAATCCAAACAATCATTACTATTAAATTGATTGCTGAATAAAAATAGAATTTGGCTTTTGAACTGCTGCTTATTTCCAGGATTTGAGAATTATTTGATAATACGTTGTAGAAATATTTACACAATATTAGAACCAGAGCAAGTGCAAATAGTCCAACGGGATATATTAGATATATAAACCACATTTCAGCCTATATCCATCTCCTTACCCGTTCTTTATAGTTTAGGTATTCCTGCCCAAATTTCCTTTCAAGATATTGCTCTTCTCTTTTAACCAGCCCTTCTCTTATTGCATAAAAAAGTGGAAATATCGATATTAGCAACAAAAGGGAATTGATGATTAATGAGATGCCAAGATACAAAGTAATTCCACATAGATAAATAGGATTTCTTGAATACTTGAATACACCGCTGCTGACAATTGCAGTGGTTGGCTCTGAAACCATATGTGTGGTTTTAGACTTTCCCAGAGTTTTAATAGCCAACAAAGGGAATATTATAGAAACTATAATTAATGCTATACCTATAATACCCAGGATAGAAGCTAGATTAGCTTGATTCACTATTAACACTTTAAAAAAATAGTGCAATAAATATCCCATTATAAAAAATCCTAGATAAATAAAGGGTGGGAATACCATCACATTGGCATTATCAGGATGTTCTTTATCGGAGTTTTTTTGGTTCATACAATTATTTAAAAAGCATTAATATTTTCTAATATTAATCTGCATAAAATATACCTTTAACTAAAACATTATCACTATAACGAATATAGGCGACATCGTTTGCTGATACCACAGGAATTGAGTCTCCATTTTCAGATCTCAAATCAAGTTTTGCTTTACCCTTATCGATTTGAATCCTTAACAGCAATTCACCGTTTATATAAAATTCCACATCCTCTCCTCTTGGTACATCTAAATTATCCATAGAAAGCTTAAACCTCCTGTTACCATCTCCATATACTTTGCTCTCTGCTTTTGCTTTAGGTGTGGATGGTGATGCAGACATTTCAACAGGTACCAGCCTGGCTTCAAGCTCTTCTTCTACTATTCGAACACTCATATTTATTTTGAATTAGGTAATTTTAGAGTTATTTTAACATTTAGCCATGAACATTACAGTATTTTATGATTACATATGCCCGTTTTCATTTATAGGCTCAAAAAGAATTCAAAAGATCGCAGATGAGTATGGAATTGAGCTGGAATGGAAAGGCTTTGAAATACATCCTGAATATCCGCCAGATGGCAAACTCAGGAAAAAAAGCCTCAAGATGGCAAGAGTAAATGAATCGCTAAGTTCAGTTATGGAAGAGGAAGAAAGTAAATTTAAACTTCCTGGATTTGTAACGAACACCAATATGGCCCTTCAGGCCGCAGAATACGCAAAATCTGAGGGAAAGTTCATTCAATTTCACAACAGCTGCTATGACTCCTATATGCTTGAGCGAAAAAACATTGGGGATATTAATATTATTCTGGAAATTGCAGAAACTATAGGAATAGATAAACATCTGCTTGAAAACACTCTTAAGAATAAAGAGATGGAAGAAAATTTAGCTACCTATAAAGTGCAGGCAGAAAATGCAGATGTACTAGGCGTACCCACAATACTCTTTAACGATTTTAGAATTCACGGTGTTCAAAGCCTGGAAACTTACAGATCCATAATCAAGAAATTTTCAAACTAAAATTGATTTGGGGTTAATATAAAACTCAAATTGACAATAAATCTCATCCATTTATCATCAAATGAGTAATAAATACAGTACTGAGAGCTGCTGACCAGACACTATAATATTTTTCAATTCCCAATCAAATAATCTAATCTCATTATTTAATATCTAAATACTTATATGAACGGCAAAACGATCCCCACTTACAAGACTAAACCACTTATAAGTACTGAAACATGGATACTGGTTGCCACAATTCTTGGTTCAAGCATGGCGTTTATAGACAGTACGGCAATGAATGTGGTACTGCCTGTTTTCCAGCTCGAGCTTAATGCAAAAATTTCACAGGTTCAGTGGGTGATAGAATCTTATGCACTGTTTCTCGCATCACTTCTTCTTCTTGGAGGCGCACTTGGCGACCACTATGGAAGAAAAAAAATATTTGCTATTGGAGTAGTTATCTTCTCTCTGTCATCGCTTTGGTGTGGGCTTTCCCCCGATATTCACCAACTAATAGCCGCAAGGGCATTCCAGGGTATAGGAAGTGCTGTTTTAGTGCCCGGAAGCCTTGCTATAATAACTTCGAGTTTCAGGCAGGAAAAAAGAGGTAAAGCAATTGGCACATGGGCAGCATTTACAGCACTCATGACAGCACTTGGACCACTGCTTGGGGGATGGCTTGCAGAACACATATCCTGGAGATGGGTATTTTTTATTAATGTCCCGATTTCAGTTCTAGTGATTATCACACTAATTAAATTTGTGCCTGAAATAAAAAATACTGAGCAAAAATCTAAACTTGATCTTGTAGGAGGGCTGTTAATAACACTCTCACTTGGATGTATCGTCTTTGGACTTGTTGAATCGTCGAATCATGGGTTTAGCAATCCATTCATTCTACCCTCTATAATAATTGGGATTATATTCTTTGGTGTATTCATATACCATGAAAAGAAAGTAGAAAACCCTCTAGTTCCGCTTGACCTGTTTAAGAGTACAGTCTTCACAGGCGGCAATATCGTAACTTTTTTCCTTTATTCAGCCCTCAGCGGAGCTATATTTTTTGTACCATTCAACTTAGTCCAGATCCAGGGATATTCAGCCACCCAGGCAGGTGCAGCGTTTTTGCCGCTGTTAATAATTTTATTCCTTTTATCAAGGTGGTCGGGGAGTATAGTAGATAAATATGGCGCAAAACCGCCTCTTGTTATCGGACCCATAATCTCAGCTGTGGGATATTTAATGCTAACTGAAATTGATATGAGTATATCAAATTACTGGAATTCATTTTTGCCGGCAATGATAGTTTTGGGACTTGGTATGTCAGCCACTATTGCTCCACTTACAACAGCAGTAATGAACGCAGCAAATGTAGAACATTCAGGAGTAGCTTCGGGAATTAATAACTCTGTTGGAAGAATAGCAGGGGTGCTCTCAATTGCAGTACTAGGACTGTTTATGTTTACTACATTTAGTGGAAATATTAACAAAGAACTTCAAACTTCATCCTTACCTGCAGAGATTAAAGAGTCCATTGCAAATCAAACAACAAAACTTGCAGCAATGTCTATTTCAGATGAACTGGACGAAAACACAAGGTCTCAAATAAAACAAATTATTAATAAATCTTATAATTCGAGTTTTATTTTGATTATGTATTTAATAACAGGGCTTGCACTGCTTAGTAGTTTTGTAGCATTTAAGACAATGAAGCCAAAAACAAAGAAAGACAACACTACTTAACCAAGTGTTGCCTCTACATTGTAGTCCAGTTTTATAATTAACAAACTATTTAATCCTTTTATGGATTAAATCATACTTATTAAGGAGCTTTAAAAGCGTCCTGTTCGCCGCCTGAACCAGCTGGTGGCTCTGGTGGAGCAGGAGCATCAGCTGCCGGAGCTGCTTCGGGCTCGGCTGCAGCCTCTTCTGCAGGTGCTTCTTCTTCAGGCCCCATTTTAAAGAAAACCCCTAATACAAGAAAAACTATTAAAAGAGTAATAAAGGTACCACCCATAATTTCTCCTCCTTATGTCTAAAAAATATAATTCTATCTTAACCTTATACTCCGATAGTAATAAATTTTATATATAATTGTCAAGGAGAATTTTCTTAAACGGACAAATAATTTGATTAATTTTTCTTTCAGATCATCATAAAACCACTATAATTTAATATAATCACTAATTTAATCTCATAAAATGGCAAATTTTATTGATAAACAGGAGATAGATTTACCTAAATACATCAAATCTGAGTTGAAATTTATTGAAAAAGGTATAGTTAGTCATAAAATTGAAGGAAAAATTTACTTTATATTCAAAAACAATGCTAAAAGTAGAGTAAATCTTGATGATATTGAAGAGATTTCAGTAGAATTCGACCCTATACTCAGGGACGAATTCCCATCGGTGCGAATGATTATCCATTTTTCCGATAATTATGATGAGCTTTTCAATATGGACTATTACTTTTCAATTGAATCCGACAAGGAACTGGAGCATCTATATGATTTATATGGCTCTAAGATCATACAAATTATCTACTATGACAAGGAAACATCTGTTTGCTGCAATTATTCTCTAAATATGGATGAACTAAAAACTATTAGTAATACAATTGAGCAGATTGAGAGTTAGGTTGACAAACCTATCTCATTCAAAGATAATTAGCCACATTTGAATAGGGGAGACAGCAAAAATTGAGTTCAGTAAGAATATTAAGTACAGGGACATCCATTCCATCTAAGGTTATAACAAATTCTTATCTTGAGAAAATTGTAGATACCAATGATGAATGGATAACTGCAAGAACAGGGATTAAAGAGAGGAGGATGGCAGATGAAAATCACGCGTCTTCTGACCTTGGCGCTGAAGCAGCTCAAAAAGCTATAGACAAAGCTGCTATTGACCCAATGGATATAGATGTTGTGATAGTTGCTACAATTACACCTGACTATCTCTTTCCGTCTACAGCCTGCCTTATCCAAAAAACAATCGGGGCAGACAATGCTTATGCCTTTGATCTTTCAGCCGGATGCTCCGGTTACCTATATGCTATGCAGGTGGCAAAGGGTATGATAGACGGCGGATGTGCAGAGACTATACTGATAATTGGTGCTGAGACCCTTACAAGAGTAACCGATTATGAAGATAGGGGTACTTGTATTCTCTTTGGTGATGGTGCTGGCGCAACTATATTACAAAAATCTGATGAGCGTGGGATACTTTCTATCTGCCTGGGATCAGACGGAGGGGGCTGGGACCTTCTTTATCAGCCCGGCGGGGGATCGAGAATACCATCATCAGTGCAAAGCGTTGAGAATAAAGAGCATTACCTTAAGATGAACGGCAAGGAAGTGTTTAAGATAGCAGTAACATCGATGGGCAATGCCTCGGTACAGGCAATAGAAAAAGCAGGCATCAAACCAGAAGATATAGACATGTTCATAGCTCATCAGGCAAATTATAGAATTATGGATGCTGTAAGAAAACGACTGAAGATGCCCACAGAAAAAGTATTCATGAATATTTCAAAGTACGGAAATACTTCTTCAGCTTCAGTACCGATTGCTTTGGATGAAGCGCTGGAACAGGGAAAGATTAAAAAGGGAGACCTCATCCTGTTTTCAGTATTTGGAGCAGGGTTTACCTGGGGCGCATCAGTTATTGAGTGGTAAATTTTGCAACATCTTTAATTAGAGTTTTAATATTTCCATTTCATTAACAAACTAACATAAGGACATTCAGATTCTTACCATCCTAAACATTGTTTTTCCTGTTTTCATACTTTCGCTTCTGGGATTTATATTTGGAAGATTTAAAAAGATTAACCTGCCCTCTTTAAATGAATTTGTCATCTACATTGCTATGCCCTGCCTTATTCTTTCTTCTCTGTCCAAAAAGCACATTGAGCTTACTGTAGCCGGTAATGTTTTTGTAGCTCTTGTAATAATAATGATTTTAAGTGCGGCTATCACAGTCGTAATACTTAAAAAACTAAATCTGGATTCCGGCACATATCTACCCACTGTTCTTTTTGCAAACACAGGAAATATGGGCCTGCCCATTGTGTATTATGCATTTGGGCAGGACGGTCTCACACTAGCTATTTTATATATGGTCTGTACTACATTCATCCACTACACTGTGGGAATACTATTATTCAATATCAAAAACGGCCCTACAGAACTGCTCAAACTGCCTTTAATCTATGCAACGATTGCAGGTCTTACTATCAGCTTTTTAAATATTGATTTACCGGTAATACTGAGCCGAACGCTGCAGCTTGCAGGTGAGGCAAGCATACCAACAATGGTCTTTGCCCTGGGGTACAAACTCTCTGAGATAAAATTAACACATATTAGCAGATCTATTCTATTTGGAGTTCTAAGAATATTACTTGGGTTTTCCTTTGGCTTGTTAGCAGTAAAACTATTAAAGATTGAAGGTCTTTATAGCAAATGTAATTATACTTCAGGCATCCATGCCCCCTGCCATTTTTAACTTCGTTCTAGCTGAAAAATACAAACAAAATTCTCAGGCAGTGGCATCAATAATTTTGGCTGGAACGCTGATCTCCGTATTTACTCTTCCTGTTATTGTTGCTTATCTGATAAGATAATTGTTTACTATATTTTATGATTACTATAATTATTACTAACAAAAATGATTAAGCTTTACGATTTTCCAAGATGCCCATACTGCAGAAAAGTACGGATTGCACTAGTAGAAAAACAGATACCATATGAGCAAATTTTTGTTGATCTGAATAAAAAAGAACAACGAAAACCAAAATTCTTAAAACTAAACCCAAATGGAAAGGTTCCTGTCATAGCAGATGGATCAAAGATTATTTATGAATCTACAATAATAAATGAGTATCTTGATGAAAAGTATCCACTAAGACCCCTACTACCAAAAGAACTCTATACCAAGGCCCTTACGAGAATGCTGATAGAATACTGTGAGAAGACCTTTCACACATATGTATTTGGTATTTATAAGGAGCTAAAACTTAAAAATAATTTAAAGGCAAATCAAAAACTTATAGAACTTAATTTGAAAAATCTCGATACCGAGCTTAAATATTTAAATGGTATTCTAAAAGGGCATAACTATATAACAGGAAGATTCAGTCTTGCAGATGTAGCATTTATGCCAAGAATTCTTCTTCTTGATTATCTGGATATTCATATTAACAGCAAATATAAATATGTTCTAAACTGGATAGATAAGCTTAAAATAAGAGAGAGCTCCAAAATAGTATTAGAAGGAAATCTTTAATCCTCTATTTATCAGAAGCCTGCCTTGCCTGCTTAAATCCTGAAAGCTTTGCAAGCTCCCTAAGTGACTTTGCCCCCGGATGAAGCTTACCGTTAATTTCCCATGTTGGATAACCATCAATGCCTTTTTCTTCACAAAGCTTCACATTGGGATTTTCACCCCCCGGGTTACATTCCACATAGTTTATATATTTAAACGCATCTGCAAACATAAGTTTTTGAGTGTTGCAATGCGGGCAGGTGTATGAGCCATACATTGAGCTATTCTGGCCTTTTAGATGTTTTGCCAAATCAATAACTGCTTTTGAAGCAGGGGCTGATGCCCTCAGGTCAGAATGCGAAAAATATGCCGCTCCAATAACAATTAAAAAGACTACAAAGCTTGTAAGAATAAATCTAATTCCAGCTGTGTTGAGCGACTTTAACTGCTTTGATATTAGAACCGTAAGAAAAATAGCCAATATAAAAACAGCAGATAAAACGCAGTATGAGCATATTGCTTTAATAACAGCTACTTCCAAATAGGTCAGGTAAGCTGAAAATGCAACTCCGGCAAGAGACAAATAGTAAATAATACTATATTTTTTACCGCCAAGACCTTTATACAAGAGAGAGCCAATAATTATTAAATTACCAAATAATCCGTAATAAGGAACTGAAATTCCAAATACTTTTGAATATGGACTTTCTTTTACTACATCACACCCCGATCCTGAAAGACAAAACGTAGTCTGCCCACTGGAAAAATATGTGTAGGACAAATATGCAGAAATTAACAGGCCCAACCCGGCAAATATCAGAATTAATGTATCAATCTTTTTCATTTTTTGTTTGATGCAAATAAATTAGAATCTGATGCAATTAAGATTATATATTATATTTTAATTCTATTAATAAAAATTTTTCATAAAATTAAATACCTAATTATACCTACTTATATAACTCAACATCCAGCTCTTTTACTATTGACTGCAAAAAATCCCTATCATAATAATCCTTATCAACCACAGTGCCGTTCCATATTAGAATATCGAGGTCTATAGTTCTCGGCCCATATTTATTTTCTGTTCTCTCTCTGCCAAGCTTATCTTCTATATCTCGTAAATATGATTTAAATGGCTTCTTATCAAAATTTGTATGTACAAGCAGACCTCCATTTAAAAAATCATCCTGAGCTGTGTAGCCTATGGGTTTTGTCATTATAAACTTAGAGCTTCTAATGACCTTGTGCTGTAAAGATATAAGTTCTTTTGCTCGTTTTACATTCTCATAAGGATTAATATTCGACCCAATTGCTACAATTACACGGTTCAAGCTATATATACACCTTTTGAGTATTTATTTTTCTCTGCTCAGTTGCACTGATACGCTGTCTGTAAACCTAAGAGCTCCGGGTTTGTCTACTTTCACAGTAGCTTTTTCCACTTTGTCATTTTTGAAAATTATATCCAATATATCCCCTGCTATCTTTTCGATCAAATCAAAATTGCCGTTTTCTATATGTTCAATTATCTGTTTATTTATGGTTTTATAGTTTACACTGTCATCAATATTATCACTCCTGGCTGCTTTTGAACCATCAAATTCAAGCTCTACGTTTACCACTAAATCCTGTTTGTTTTCTTTTTCCCAGTCATATATCCCTACTATGGTTCTCAGTCTTAAATTTTCTATTCGCAGTATCATATATTAATTCCTTATAAAAGATGCTCCCCGCCGTCAACAAATAAGCACTGCCCGGTAACAAATTCATTATTTAGTAAATAATCCATAGCAGCAATCACATTACCAACACTTCCAACCCTTTTTAAAGGTAGTCTTTTTGATCTTTTTTTCAAATAGCTTTTATCAAGACCCTCGAGAGGAAGTATATCACCGGGGCAAATCCCATTAACTCTTATTTTGGGAGCTAGCTGCCTGGCAGACATCTTTGTAAACTTATACAGACAGTACTTACTTAGATTATACGTAAAATATGTACTATTTACCCTAGATACTCTTGTATCAATGAGGTTAATAATATTAGATGCGCTTTTATGTTTGCTAAACTGCTGAGTGAGAAAAAAAGGTGATGTGAAATTAATTGCCATATCGTTTTCAAAATCTTTGAGTGTTATTTCAGAAAATTCTTTTTCTTTAAAAACCGAGGCATTGTTAACCAAAACCGAACAGTGTGGATACTGTCTAAATACCTTTAAAATCAAAGATGCAGAGAATTTAGGTTTAGACAAATCGGACTTGAATAACCTGCATTCCACACCTGATTTTTTTATTTGCTTAGACAGACTTTTAGCCTTGCTCTCAGATGTATTATAATGCAGAGCAATATCATAGCCCTTCTCAGCAAGGTAAATACATATTTCCTTTCCTATCCTCTTTGCCCCACCCGTAATTAAAGCTGCTCTTTTCATGGTACAATTCTCAAGTGTTTTAAGTTTAGCAAATTTTATCTTTTAGTACATTAATTATCTTAAATGGCTTATCATTTAAACTATAAGCCATATGGATAATCTTGTAATAAATTATTTACCTATTATCTTTTGTAATACAAAACTATAATAAAACACCGGATATACAAATATGAAGTGGTCTTGGAAAATAGGAAATTTTAGTGGAATTGACCTTAAGGTTCATGCAACTTTTGCAATAATAATTGTATGGGTGCTCTACAACACCATAACCGCAGGTGATGACATATGGATGACAATAGAGACATTGTTATTTGTACTAACTATCTTTGCCTGCGTAGTACTACATGAATATGGTCATGCGCTAACTGCAAAAAAATACGGCATAAAAACTCTGGATATCATATTGCTGCCTATTGGCGGAGTAGCAAGGCTTGAAAAAATGCCTGACGATCCCAAACAGGAACTCTGGGTAGCCCTTGCCGGGCCTGCCGTAAATGTAGCAATAGCTTCAATAATTTTTACATTTCTGTATTTATCTGGAACTACAATTCCGATTATCAATATAGATATTTCTGCAGACTCTTTTTTAGTAAAGCTCATGGCACTAAACATAATTCTTGTTCTGTTTAATATGCTTCCTGCTTTCCCAATGGATGGCGGCAGGGTTTTAAGAGCGTTGTTAGCTCTAAAAATGGAATATGTGAAGTCTACTACAATAGCCTCGAAAATTGGTAAAGCCATGGCAATTCTGTTTGGAATACTTGGTGTGTTATCCTATGACAGTAATCCATTTTTAATAGTAATCGCTGTATTTGTATGGTTTGGGGCTAACCATGAAGAAAATATTATAAAGATAAAACATTACAGAGAGTCATATTCAAACAAAGAGCCAGAAATAACTACCGGGTTAATAAATCTTTGTCCAAATGACCCGCTTGCAAGAGCTGTAAATCTTACCATTTCTGGAGTAAAGCAGGATTTTGCAGTAATGGAAGATGGAAAAATAGTAGGGGTATTGAGAATAAATGATTTAATGGACACACTGTCAAAGGGCAACATCAATTATCTTGTAAAAGATATAATGCGTACTGATCTAAAATAAATAATAAACTTTAGTTTTATATATTTTACATATAAACTAATTCCATAGTCCCAAATCAAGGTTATTGAGATATAATCAAATAATAATTTATTTTTCGAATAAATTTGTATATTATTGAATTAATGAATTTATACAGGCAGGTGTTCCAATATGGCTGAAATAGACAAGTTTTTTAATTATATGGTAGAAAATAATATTAGTGACCTCCATATATCATCAGGCTCGAGACCACTATTCAGACAGTTTGGCGAGCTAAAACCTGCAAGCGACCAGATTTTAACACACGATGTAGTTAAAAAACTGCTCTATGAAATATTAAATGAAGAACAAACACAAGTATTCAATGAACGAAACGACCTCGATTTTGCACATGAGCTTACAGGGCTTGCAAGGTTCAGGGTAAACTATTTTATGCAGCAAAGGGGAATGTCAGGAGCATTTAGACTCATCCCCACAACAGTAGAATCACTGGATACATTAGGGTTTCCGGAAATACTTAAATCTTTTTCAGCACTTTCAAGAGGACTGGTTTTGGTTACAGGTCCCACGGGGTGCGGAAAATCTACCACTCTTGCAGCCATCGTAGACCATATAAATAAGACAAGAACTGACCATATAGTAACCATAGAAGACCCGATTGAATTTGTACATACTAGCGATAAGTGTCTGATACACCACAGACAGGTAGGAATACATACTAAATCCTTTTCCGGTGCTCTAAGAGCAAGCCTGCGTGAAGATCCTGATATTATTATGCTGGGTGAGATGAGGGACTTGGAAACCATAGAGCTAGCAATCACAGCTGCAGAAACCGGCCACCTTGTTTTTGCTACACTTCATACAAGCTCTGCACCAAAAACCATAGACAGGGTAATTGATGCATTTCCCGCAGGACAACAGGCACAAATCAGAACCATGTTATCCGAATCACTAAAGGGTATAGTTTGCCAGCAGCTTCTCAAACGAACAGACAAACCCGGAAGAGTTGCCGCACTTGAGATTCTGGTAGTTAATACAGCCATATCAAACCTTATAAGAGAAGGAAAGATATTCCAGATTCCTTCAGTGATACAAACAGGAAAACAGCTTGGTATGCAAATGCTCGACGCTGCGATAATGAAATATTATAAAGATGGAGTGATTTCGGCGGAGGAAGCATTTTATAAATCCAACGACAAACAACAATTTGAAAAATTTATAAAAGAATAAAACTGCATCTCAGATATAAATGGCATAAAACTCAATACTCTTTTGTATCCGATTATTAATCAAACCTGTAAACATATTGGGGAAACAAATTCCAGTTTGGGTACCTAATTCCTTAATAACTGTTAGATAAATCCCTCTGAATGCTAGAAATAGAGATTACTTTTTCTAGATTATTGCGTAAAAAAGCTTCTGATTTACATATCTTTATATTATCTCCGACAATTTCTGTCAAACTATTAACAATAGTTGAATATATTAGTCAGTTATAATCCTGTTTTTAAACTGATTTCAACAAATCCCAGCAGTTATCCAAAATACATATGTTGGTACGCCATTTGCAATGAATATAATTAGAATATAACTAAACATAAGATTTTTATATATAGGACGGTACATATAATGGCAGAACTGGACAAATTTTTTAACTATATGGCAGAAAATGACATAAGTGACTTTCATTTATCATCCGGGATGAGGCCCCTTTTCAGGCATCATGGTGAACTCAAACCAGCAAGTGATCAAATTCTCACTCACGATATTGTTACCAAATTGTGTAATGAAATTTTAGATGAAGAACAAAAGAAAACATTTAAGCAAAACAACGACCTCGACTTTGCTCATGAAGTAACAGGTGTAGCCAGATTCAGGGCAAACTACTATATGCAGCAACGGGGAATATCAAGCGCATTCAGACTAATCCCAAAAGAAATAAACTCAATCGAGAATTTGGGTCTGCCTGAAAAAATAAAAGACTTCGCATCTCTAAGCAGAGGACTAGTTTTGGTTACAGGCCCTACCGGAAGCGGTAAATCTACTACACTGGCAGCACTTATCAATCATATTAACAAAACACGTTCAGACCATATTATAACAATTGAAGACCCCATAGAATTTGTACATCAAAGCGATAAATGTCTTGTTCAGCACAGACAAGTGGGAGTGCACACCGAATCATTTTCTACAGCACTAAGGGCATCTCTCAGAGAAGACCCGGATATTATTATGCTTGGGGAAATGAGAGACCTGGAAACCATTGAGCTTGCTATTACAGCAGCTGAAACAGGCCACCTTGTTTTTGCTACTTTACACACAAGTTCAGCACCAAAAACCATAGATAGAATCATAGATGCTTTTCCCGCTGGGCAACAGTCCCAAATCAGAACCATGCTCTCAGAGTCTTTAAAGGGAGTAGTTTGCCAGCAGCTTCTCAAGAGATCCGATATTGCCGGAAGATCAGCAGCTTTGGAAATATTGGTGGTAAATACTGCTGTATCAAATTTAATAAGAGAGGGGAAAATTTTCCAGATTCCTTCTATCATTCAAACTGGAAAGCAGCAGGGGATGCAGCTTTTAGACAATGCAATAATGCAGCTTCATAAAGATGGCAAAATTTCTGCTGAGGAAGCTTTCTATAAATCGAATGATAAACAGATGTTTGAACACCTGATTGAAAACAAGCAGCACACCTTAAATTAAGTGATATTATAAGCTATGTAGTTTATGTAAATAGAGGGTTTAGTGTTATTGAAGAATACTTTCTGAATACTGCTTAATGGAGCTTGCTTAGGTTATTTTCTGCAATCGAAAGTATGTCTGTAAGAATTTTCTTGTTTTCAAACGACATATTAACAACCTGCCATACAACCCTTACATGATTTGGCAAACACTCAGGGAAAAGATCGTCATCCCATGCCATAACATTTAGCCTCAAAAGCTTGCAGGAAAGATTTTTAATACTGGCATTATTAAAAATGGGGGGGAAAACCACAGATACATGTGTACTGTTTATAAGCTCACTGTTAATTTTCTTGCCTATAAAATCACACAAAATACCAGACTCACTAATATTTATTACTTCACCATCAAGGTCATCATGATCAAGATGTGCAATAACTTTAGTTCCGGGAATATTTATTCTCTGATGAGCCCTTCTGGTTCTAAGATCACAAGCTTCGAGAATAATAGAACGAAGCTGTACCGAATTAAACGGCGTGCTAAGCACATAATTAATTCCGGAGGCCTTTATATCATTTAATTTTTCATTAGAAGAATCAGAGGTAACAAGAATTATAGGGCAGTTTCTGTTCATTGATTTTACTTTAGATATAAATCCGGCTGAGCCATTTTCTATTACCTGTTTACCACAGATAATCACATCAAATTTTGAATTTTTTAATAATTGTTCTCCTGATTCTACATCTGTGGATTCGGACACTAAAGCATCACTGAGCTCAGACATGATAAAAGTTTTTATTAGAAGTATTGATGATTTTGAATCATGAACAATTAATATATTCATATAATATTCCTTTTAAATTAAAGAGTAATTAGTTATACCGGCCTTCAATAAAATCCCTGAACTCTTTTATTTCTGTATTTTTAGCCTGTTCCACTGTTCCGTAAAATATAATTTTACCATCATATAAAAATGCTACCCTATCGGATACTTCGAATGCGCTGGATACAATATCGTGCGTAATAATTATAGCTGTCATACTAAACCTAGACTGCATATCTCTTATCAATTGATTGATTCGCTTAATATTAATCGGATCCAACCCTGTAGTAGGTTCATCATAAAGCAAAATTTTTGGCTTCATGGCAAGGGCTCTTGCAAGAGCAACCCTTTTTTTCATACCTCCGCTAAGGTCAGAAGGATACTTATCCTCTATTCCCTCAAGACCAATGATATCTAAGTTTTCTCTCACAATGGACCCAATTTGATCTTCAGAGTATTTAAAATTTTCTCTTATCGGAAATGCTATATTTTCATAAACATCAAGGGAATCAAAAAGCGCCGATCCCTGAAATAACATCCCAATTTTTTTTCTTACTCTTAAGACCTGCCCTTCATCCAGGGATGTAATATCTTCTCCTTCAACCAGAATTTTACCCTTATCTATTTCTATAAGCCCGCATAACTCTTTTAATATTACACTTTTGCCAGAGCCGCTTCCACCTAGAATACAAATATTCTCTCCTTTTTTCACTCCAAGGTTTATACCCCTGTGAACATGGTTTGAGTTAAACGATTTATGTACATCAACAAACTCTATAATGTACTCAGACTCTTTACTCATAAGATATAGTGCAATTATTATACCAAAACAATATTTGTTGTATCACCTTCATAACAGCAAAAAAAAAGGAAGAAAAGAGTATATCACTCTCTTCTTCCTTTTATAGTATTAAATATCTTTATCGTTTATTTTCGAGCACTAAATTTGAGCCCTGTTGTACTTCTATCCCAGGTTTTGTCTGTGATTTCTTTTAATTCAGCCACTTTAACCTTCTGAGTAGCTGTCATTGGAAAACCATCTTCAAATACTTCAATAAATCTTGGAACCATAGCAACCATTACTCTCTCGGCCATCCATTTACAAAACTCTATTGGATCAAAATTGGCTCCTGATTTTAGAGTAACATTTAGCTTAATTTCATCATCAGAGACATTTGGAAGCCTTATACCAACAGCAATCGCGTCTTGAATAGAATCATATTTCAACGCTTCATCAGCTACAGCTACCGGATCAACATTTTCTCCAGATACTCTTATACGGCTAAATCTGCCAACAAAATAGTATCTACCATCCATACCTCTTGCAAAAATGTCATCTGAATTAAAAAATCCATCATCATCAAATGCTTCTCTTGTTCTTCTGTCATCTTTAAAATATTCATTTAAAGTCGTGTTTGGAATCATTGGTCTGATATAGAGTAACCCTTTTGCTTCTTCAGGTGGTGTTGGGTTTGCAAACGGATCCCAGAAAGCTCTTATTGCTTCATCCTGAACTAGAGGGTTTCTGAGTTCGGTGTAGTAACCTTCCATTGGATATCCTGATGAGCCTGGTCTGTGATCTTCTGCATCTTTCCAAAGAACCATACCCATTTCTGTTGAGCCATAACCATCTATAACCCTTACGCCGAATCTTTCCTGAAACTCGGCTAAGTTCCTTGGTGCCGGAGATCCAAGCATAATTCTGATATTGTGTTTTTTATCCCATTCACTAGGCGGTGCTGCCCATAGGTATTCTGCTACTGCGCCTAACATGTTTGCACATGTAGCTCCGCATTCTGATGCCCACTTCCAAAAACTTGAAGCAGAAAAGCGTGGATAAAATACAGCAGTAGCACCTGAGCCAATTGCGCTAAAAAGACACATAACCTGAGCATTGGCATGTCCCAGTGAAAGTACACTCATTAACACATCACCACTTCTAACTCCCTGCTGCTGCAGGTAGCTTCTTACAGTCATTATAACTCCGCCATGTTCTCTTACTACACCCTTAGGCATACCCGTTGTACCTGAAGTAAACATACAACGTTCTTGATCCGTAGTGTTTACATTCATACCAGGATTTGCGTTTGAGCCACTATCAAAATTCTTAAATGATGTTACCTTAATGCCACCTATTTCTGAAGGTATATCACCTTCACCTGTTACAATAATACTTTGTAGATTAGTTAAGTCTTTTGCTACTTCTTCTATAAGTGGAATACTTCCCTGGTCAATTATCAAGGAAATCATATCAGAGTAATTGATTACATATGCTAATCTCTCACCCTTTTCATCTTTATTGATAGGTACCTGTATTGCACCAGCTTTGTGAATAGCAATAATTGAAACAACATATTCAGAACAGTTAATCATATACATTCCAACCTTACTGCCCTTTTTTACTCCATAGTCGCTTATAAGTCCGTTAGAGACTCTGTTTGCCCATTCATTAGACTCTTTGTATGTGTAGCTTTCAGTTAAATTCCCATCATTATCAGCCACACGAAATAGAGTTTTATCCGGATATTGCTCAGCACCCATTTCCAGATATCTTGTGATCGGCAGCCACTGAGTAGTATCATCAAATGTGCCGTGCGGGAGCGTGCCTTCTCCTACATATTTAGAACCTCTAGGTTTGAAAAGTAATCGCATTTAACCCCTCCTCCATATATTTGAAAAAATTATTTTTTAGTATAAACATATAAAGATTATTTTGTCACGCAGTTTTTCACTCATGACAAAATAACATGTTCGATATCTTTTTACCTATTTTTCCTTTAATATTATACTAAAACAAGTAATTTTAATGCATTAGCCGACTAATTTCAAATAAATATATAAAAAGAATCAAAGAAAAAACCTTTAATAAAGACTCATTTAATTCTTAATGGACATATGGAAGATACTATCCTATACAATATATCGTTATTTATAGTCGGCCTTATTTTACTATATTTTGGCGGTGAGGGGCTTGTAAAGGGAGCCTCCAGATTAGCTCGGGCATTGGGAATAAACTCTATTGTCATTGGACTAACGGTGGTAGCATTTGGAACATCAGCCCCGGAACTGGTTGTATCGATAATAGCTTCTGTTAAGGGTTCGAATGATTTAATAATGGGGAATATCCTTGGAAGTAATATTTCCAATATTGGATTAATACTGGCACTAACAGCACTTATTTATTCAATTAGAATACAGCTTACATTAATAAAAGTTGAGCTTCCCTTCATGATACTGCTGTCAACCCTGTTGTTTATATTATCCAAGGACTTAGAAATTGGACGTATTGAAGGTGCTGCTCTTTTTGCTCTTTTAATTTCAATTATTACTTATAGTAGTTATGTTGCGTTTAAAGAGCCTAAATATATTGAAAGAGAGTTTGATGAATTCATTGAAGTTGATAAAAACTATTATAAAAATTTCGCTTATATACTGATAGGACTTATTGGCCTTAGCATCGGGGCAAAACTTATTGTTGAATCTTCAATAACCATGGCTCAAAAGTTTGGAGTAAGTGAAACAATAATTGGAATTACCGCAGTAGCCATTGGCACTTCCCTTCCTGAGCTTACTACTTCTATAATTGCTGCATTAAAAAAAGAGTCAGGAATAATCATTGGGAATATAATTGGAAGTAATATTTTCAATATTGGTATTATAGGAATTGTTTCTATATTAAAACCAATTCAGGTGGAATCCAGGCTGCTTGATTTTGAGTTTTTAGTAATGATCTTTCTATCTGTACTAATGCTGCCAATTATGAGAACTGATTATAGGATTACAAAAAAAGAAGGGTTTATTTTATTAATGTTATACTTAATATTTCTGAGATTAATCTTTTGAGAAACCTTATGTTTTGGTATTTTTACTAGAATAAAGCCTTAGTTCTTCCTTATAGTAAGCTTCCTCAACTCTTCTATTTCTTCCTGTTTCAGTTCCTGAGTGTGCTCATCACTCATTTTCCTCTGAGATTCTGAGTGGCCTTTATTTGTAGAAGCGCTTTTGTTATCAGGTGTTTTTAGCTGACTTTTCAAATCACCACCGAGTCGCGGCAGTTCAATTTCCAGATTTATTTCATTGGGATCTGCTTGCTGTTTAACATTGCTATTTGGGCTATTTGCTTCAAATTTATCAGGATCAAAATCAAGTTTAAAATCTGAAACACTTTCAGTACTGTCTTTTTTATTTGAACCGGACAATTCAGCGCGAATTTTTTCAATTTCATCGCTTGAGAGCACCTTAGTTTTTTCCCCACTAATATTATCCTCTAAGTCTACTATCTGTTCATCAACTTTTGCACCTTCTTCGGGTGTCTTTTCCTGCTGCTGTTTGGTACCGGGGAAATTTATTTCTATTTTAAAATCATTGTTATTTTCAGTAGATTGTTCTATTGGTTCACTACTAACTTTATCATCACTTAGCTCTAAGTTATCAAATTGGGAATCGTCTATTATTTCGAGCTCCAGCTCTTCTATTTCTTCGTCAAAATCTGGTTCAGATGCTGAGGATTCATTTGTTATGATTATATCCTCTAACTGTTCTTCTTCAGAAGATTCATCTCTTAGATCAATAAATTCTGCAGTATGAAGAAAAAGAATGAACCTTTTCGTATTTTCTTCATCAAGGGGGCTAATTGAAATTAGTTCACCTATTGTTTTTGCTTTTTTAATAGAATTTGCAAGCTTTAATTCTTTTGTAGATGAAAATTTAAGGGTAGCAATATCCTGTGCTAAACCCCATCTTCTACTAATAATAGTATTATTATTGTTAAGTAAATTTGATATTTCAGTATCATTAACTATTGATTTTTCAACTGCGTCATAAATCACCTGCAGGGGGTTAATATTGTACATAACCTCCAACTTCAACAGGTTTGTGTCTGTATAATAGAATTTACCTTTACTGAGCCCGAAACCCTCCATCAATCTCTTTCTTATTTGATCTTCAAGTACAGTAGAAAGTTGGTGAGGGTTTATTTTTCCCATTTTAATAAGGGCTTCACCAATTTTAATATCCCTTTCATTAGCAAAGGCAATGGCTGCCCGCTGATCTTCTTTGGTAATTATAGATTTGTTTACTAAAAGCTCAGCAAGAGCATAACGCTGGTTGCTGCCGTGTAGAAAAACTATGTTTCCCTGAAGAAAATAGATTTTAAGTTCTGTTTGTGCAGATATATACAAAATCCCCGTCTTTTTTTCCCTGTAGAATAAACACAGAATTTGAGAAAAAAACCGTTTTTCTATATCCCCGCTTTCATCATATTCATCTAAGTCTTCAAAGCTAACCTGGTTGGCGGTAGTAGTTTCTCCGGTATATATAGTAGGCTCTGTAGTATCAGAACTACTTATTCCATCAATTCTGATTGACAGATCAGATGAAACTCCTATTTTCAGTGCTGCAAGAAAATCATCAACTGACTGAAACCGCGCTTCGGGTCTTTTTGCCATTGATCTAGCAATAGCATTTTCTAAATCTTTAGATACATCTGGTCTGATTTCACTAATAGGCGTTGGAGTAAGCTCAACATGCCCTTTTTTTATTTCATAATCAGATCCTGAATTGCTTCCAAATGGAACCTTTCCTGCCAGTATTTCATAAAATGAAACTCCAAGAGAATATATATCGGATCTGTGATCAACTATTTCTCCAAGAATCTGTTCGGGAGACATATATTTAGGTGTACCAAGAACAGTGCCGGCAACTGTATGGACCGAATCGGAAACAATATGAGCAATACCAAAATCAGTGATTTTAACTTCGCCTTTAGTAAGAATAAAGTTATTTGGTTTTATATCTCTGTGAATTATGCCCTTGGAATGAGCATGGGAAATTCCTGAAAGAATCTGCTTGAATATCTTAAGCGCGAAGTTGATTTCCTGAGGACCTTGTTTTTTAATGATTTTTCCTATGCTTTCCCCTTCTATATATTCCATGACTAAAAAGTAGCTGTTCTGAACCTCGAGAAAATCAAAAACAGTTACAATATTTGGGTGAGTCATCTGTGCCTGAATTTTTGCTTCTTTATAAAATCTTTTTATTATGTCAGCATTGCTGAGAAGTTCAGGATGAATAACCTTAAGCGCGACTACTCTGTCCAGAGTCTCATGTATGGCCTTATACACCTCTCCCATACCCCCAACTCCGATACTCTCTAAAATCTTATAATTTTCAATTTTCTGACCAAGTAGTTCAGACATAGCAGTTAATTAATCATGTTGTTGATTCGTCAAATAATATATTTTTAAATATTTTAAGTATCTGACGAGTTTTCTTAATTTTTGGTTTTTCCCTAAGTATTGCAAGCTGCACTGTAATGTTATCAGCCCCTCCCCTTTCATTTGCGATTTTTATTAATTCATCACAAACATTTTCAAGAGGAACAGATGTAACTGTATCCCTTATTTCTTCTTCATAAAGATATTCGGTAAGCCCGTCGGAGCAAAGAAGAAAAATGTCTCCACCGCTTGTATCCATAGGCGGATAAACATCAACCTCTAACTGTTCGGATGTTCCCACGGCCCTAAGCAGAATATTTCTCTCAGGAATAGTTCTTGCTTTTTCCTCGGTGATAGTGCCGGCTTCAAGAAGCTCCTCTACCACTGTATGGTCCTTCGATAATCGGCTTATCTCTCCATCTCTTATTAGATACGCCCTGCTGTCACCCACATGTGCTAAATGAACCTGCTCTTTATAATATATCATGGCAGTGCAAGTTGTCCCCATTCCGTTTAGCTCAGTATTTTGTGCAGATATATTGAAGATTTTTGAATTGGCTTCATCGATTATTTCTTTTAGGATATAGGGCAGTTTCTCTAACGACTTTTCATTTAAATTGTCGTTGAGTTCTTCGATTACTTTGGCACTGGCGACTTCACCTGCTGCATGACCGCCCATACCATCGGCCACAACCATCAAAAAAGCATCCGGAGTACCATTACTATTCAGTGAAAAAGTTTTGTATAGATATGAATCTTCATTATTAGTCCTGACTCTTCCAACATCACTATTTCCATACGAAATGAACAAAGTAGGTTCATGCATAACTATTTAGTTTTTACATAGAAAAAACAATCCTGTAATTCCCAATCTGTATTACATCTCCTTTCTGCAATATTTTCTCTTTAATAACACTATCATTTACTTTGGTTGGTTTTAAAAATGAACCCATGTTTATAATCTTGTATGTTCCTTCTTTTTGCTTCTGTATAATTGCATGATGTTCATTAATGAATAGTCCGCTAATATTAATGTCCGCATCATATCTTTTCCCAATTGCAAAGAAATCCCCTTTGATTTTAATTTCCTCTTCACCATTTACGACAAGCCTTGGATCGGATGCCGCTTTTTCAGTCTGCATCTTTTCTAAAAATTTATCCCTGGTATCTGAATCAAATATTACTGTACCTTCTTCTGCTTCTTTGTTTTCCTCGGGTTGTACGGCCTGTGGCTCTTCATCAATTTCGAGCCTGAGAATATGTTTTCCTATAAGCATCAGGTCACCGGCATTTAGAACACCTTCTTCTATCTTCTTACCATTTATAAATGTCCCATTAGAGCTTGCCATATCTTTTACTATTATCTTGTCATCAAGTACAGTTAGAATTGCATGACACCTTGAAACGGCCAGATTGTTTATTACAATGTCATTGTCCATATCTCTGCCAATTGCGATGATTTCCTGATCCAGGACTTTTCTATCAACTTCCTTTGCATTTAATGTAATACTTATTGCTGGTAAACCCATATAATAATCCTCTGTTTATTAAGTTTTTTGAATAGATTATAAAGCAAAAACTTATAGAATACTACAGGGGATTGAATATTAAAACTAAATTGTAATTTAGGGTATATAAACAAAAGAAGCAGGAAAATTTGAGTAATTTACCTGTTGTATGCTCTTTTAATATTGATAGCTTCTTTATACTTTCTATATTTGTTATAAGCGTCTTTTGCAGCTTGTTTATTATTTTTCTGTTTGATTAATATATTATACTGGCTGTACCAGAATTTCTTTTCATTGTTTAACTGCTCAAACGAATTGTTTTTGGAAATTTCTACAATCTCTGGTCTTAAATTGGAATTTAATCTGATATCTTGCGTATAATGCGGTCCCGACCATAAGGATTTATTCTTACCACTAATGCCGGCATTACTTTGCGTGTCTTCAAGATTGTAGCTGTTACGAAGTTGTTTCCTGTATGTTTGTACTTCTATATCCGGCTTGGAAGAATAACTGCTTTGTACTCCGGTATTATCTAAAATCTTGGATTCAGATTGATCAAGTATATGTACTACTGCTGTACCTGCGCCAAAGAGTGTTATTAAAATTAAACTTAATGCCTTTCCTAAGTTTCCACAATATTTCATCCAATAGACATACTAAAACCGTAATTTGCCTTCATTCTTCTAAATAAATAAAGAAAATTCCATGCCATTACTCTCGAAATACAACTACCTGTAATTGCTGAATTATTTTTTTACCCTTGTATTTAAAACCCCAAATTAACTTTTGAAAATACAATTTTTGTCAGATAATGTCAAAATTGCGCTTTTTTGACATATTTTCCTGTTTTCTTATATAATAAAACATTCATGAAGATAATGTCACTTGATGTAGGTACAAAAAGAATAGGAATAGCGGTGAGTGATGAGCTTGGAATAACAGCAAACGGGCTACAAACTTTAAAGAGGACTGATAACAAGAGTGACATTAAAAAATTAAAAAATCTTTGTTCCGAGTTAAATGTTGAAAAGG
Organism: Thermodesulfobacteriota bacterium; assembly: GCA_041572575.1. Taxonomy (GTDB): domain Bacteria; phylum Desulfobacterota_D; class UBA1144; order Nemesobacterales; family N074bin48; genus N074bin48. The sequence continues at coordinate 4,510 of JBFFSH010000025.1, read as the reverse complement.
TAATCGTAGGGATCCCTTATAATACAGATGGACAGATCAGTAAAAACGGGCAAGTAATAAAAAATTTCTCAGAAAAGCTTAGAAAAGAGCTGTCCCTGCCAGTTGATTATATAAATGAAGCATTCACAACCATGGATGCACAGCAATATTTACTGGAAGCAAATATGAGCAGAAAAAAAAGAAAAAAAGTCATAGACAAGCTGTCTGCAGTAATCATGCTGCAGGAATACCTAGAGCAAATGAGAGAGAACCCAAAAAATGCCGATAGTTAAAGCAAATGGAATTAATATAAATTATGAAGTTCATGGCAAAGGTGATCCGGTTGTCCTGATTGGAGGACTTGGAAGCCACCTTCAAAGCTGGGCTACACAAATCCCTATATACGCTCAACATTTTAAGGTAATTGCTCTTGATAACAGAGGTATGGGAATGTCGGATAAGCCCGATATAGAATACTCGGTAGAAATGATGGCAGATGACACTGTAGCTCTTGTTCATGAGCTTGGTATCGAAAAAGCCAGTTTTGTTGGTAAATCAATGGGAGGGATGATATCGCAATGGATTGGGATCAAATATCCCGCAGTGGCAGACAAACTAGTAATGGGTTGCACAACAGCATGCAGGGATGAAGTAGGAAATCAGATTATAAAAACAGGAAGAGAAATTGCAGAAAAGGCAGGGATGAAAACAGTTTGGCTTACAGCACTTTTTTTAGGTTATTCAAGAAAGTATATAGAAGATAATATAAAAACTATCAAAGAGAATATGTCATATGTTACAGATTCTAAAGAAATGTTAACCGGGTACCTGAGACAAAGTGGAGCTTGCGAAAATCATGATGTGTTGGATCTTCTCCCGCAAATAAAAGCCCATACTCTTGTAATGTATGGAGAGAATGATTTTATAGCTTCTCCTTCTAATTCAAAAAGACTTGCAGAATTAATCCCAAATGCAAAAATTATAGGTTTTAACGCCGGGCACGGCTTTTGGAGAGAATGTCAGAAAGAAGTAGATGCTCAAGTACTGGATTTCTTGCTTGATTAAATTCGGTCAGTTGAGATTTCTGACCTCTGTAATATTGTCTTTAATTTTTGATGTAAACTTAAGTATATCAAGCCTTGTCTGTATATAATCAATTATTTTTTCTGCCCTCTTAACCGGATCTAGTTCTTCCAGCAAGGCCTGTCTATCAAAGACATTTGAAAATATTAGAGTACCCAGAGTATCTGTTAAACGATCAAGAGGAAGTCCTGTATTTATATCAATTCTATGATCTTTTTGTTCTTCACCCATAAGTTCGTTCCAACTCAATAGCAACTCTTCTATATGTTTGCTATAAAGCTCCTCGCCTCTGCTTAGTATATCTTCTGTTATTGTATGACTTGCTGTTCTGTATGGTAAATGATTATCAAGCTCATCTAAAATAACCCTCTTCAAGCCATATAACACGATATTGGACCTTCCATCATCAAATAACTCGGAGCTTACAATTCTTCCCATGCAGGCAGCATTATATACAGGCGGCCTGTCGTAATAACTATTTTCCCAACCTGGTTTAAGAAGACACATTGTGATTAATTTTTCTCCACTTAGAGCATCATTAACCATTTTCTTGTACCTCTCTTCAAATATATGCAGCGGAAGGAGAACATTTGGAAATAACACTACATTAGATAAAGGAAATACAGGTGCAATCCCTGAAAAGTTATCCAGATTTATTATTTCATTTACATCGAGCTCAATATCCATACTAATATAAAGTTTATAACATTATTACAAAGTTCAAAAATTTTATTTTTTATAATTATTGAATCCTTTTATATAGATACATGTCTAAATAGGCAAATAATGACACAGGAGGCAGTATATGAGCATAAAAATAAGCAGTGACAACTTTGAGAAAGAAGTCATAAACTCAGAGCTACCAGTACTGGTAGACTTTTGGGCTGAGTGGTGCGGGCCCTGTAGGGCTGTTGGGCCAGTGCTTGAAGAACTGTCTGATGAATATTCAGACAAGTTTAGAGTTGCCAAGGTAAACGTGGATGAAAATCCAGAGCTTGCTTCTGAGTATGGCATAAGAAGCATTCCGACCATGATTCTATTTAAAGACGGAAAGCAGGCAGACAGTGTAATAGGAGCACTGCCAAAGGAAAACATTGTTGACTTTGTTACAGAGAATCTACAATGAAATCAGTTAAAATGAAAAGGAGGGGAGCAACACAATCCCCTCCTAAATTTCTTTAATTGAAGAAGGATCGGCATACTTAAAGCTATAATTCAGAAGATTTTTGAGTTTTTTATTACTTATGATTTTAAAATTTGCATTGTCCGAATCGTCAAAATCAGGAGGATTTACCCCAATAATCTTTGCCTGATTAGTATAGTACTCTTTCCTTAAAGGATGTTCATCACAGCATCCGTTTAATATCTTACCCCATGCTTTTTGTTTGATTATTTCATAAATTATCAATATACAGTCATCCTGATGTATAAGGTTTACAGGAGCATTACCGTTTTTTAGCTCTCTTTTGCCCGATAGAAACCTGCCCGGCATTCTGTCATAACCAATAAGCCCTGCAAGTCTTAACACAGTTGTTCTAATACCCTCAATATTCATAAGCATTTTTTCTACATTAATTAATGCTATGCCTGAATTTTTTGTGGGCTTAAGGTCTTCATCCTCTGTAACTTCCCTGTTAACTTCGGGGTAAACTGAAGTAGAACTTACAAAAATTATATTTTTAATAATTGATTTTTTAATTTCACCTATAAGTGATCTGGCCTGATCCTGATGATAGGAAATAATGTCATCTCTTCTTTTTGGAGGAAAGTTTATTATTAATATATCACTATTAAAAAATCCCGGGTCAAAGTCTGTATTAATTTCAGGAGAGAAGCTAATATAAAACGGTTCTATGCCTTTTGCTTTTAATTCTGATACCTTACCGGGTGTTGCCGTTGATCCTTTTACCTCAAATCCTTTATTTATAAGAAACCGCCCGAGTGGAAGACCGAGCCAGCCACAACCTAGAATACTTATTTTTTTCACAATTTATAATCCGAATTAAGAACTGTTTTTATTATCAAGCCTGTCAATAACGGCACATCCTACACTATCTCCCCATACGTTAATAGTAGTTCTGAATCTGTCGAGCAGCCAGTCAATGGCTAGAATTAACCCGACCCCTTCAAGCGGAAGTCCGACTGCCTGAAGAACAAGCACCATTGTCACAAGCCCCGCCTCAGGGATTCCTGCTGCCCCAATTGCAGCAAGAGTGGCAGTAAAAAACACAATCACAAGATCACCCGGCCCGAGCGAAATACCGTAGCTCTGTGCAATAAAAATAACTGCTACTGCTTCATATAAAGCGGTGCCATCCATGTTTATTGTGGCTCCAAGGGGAAGCACAAACCTGCCTACCTTTGGTTTCACTTTTGCTTTTTCAATTACGGAGGTCATTGTAAGAGGCAGAGTCGCTGACGAAGATGCGGTTGAAAATGCTGTAAGCAAAGCATTGCTCATATGAGCAAAATAGTCCACAGGGTTTCTTCTGGCAATTAGTACAAGAATCAACGGAAGAACTATAAACCCGTGTACAAACAACCCCGCCACAACGCTAATACTATATTTAAATAGCTGATTTATAATATTAAATACTTCAGCACCGCCGCCGGCTTCTCCAATCCTGTCCGCAATAAGGCTAAAAACTCCCACTGGTGTAAAGAGTATTATCCAGTGTACTATTTTCATCACGGCTTTTTCGGTGACTTCAAAAATCCTGAGTATCACTTCACTCTCTTTACCCAGTAAGGCAAACGCCACACCGAATAGTATAGATGCCACAATGAGCGGCAGTATCTTAAAATCTGCGGCTGCCTGGAACAGGTTTGGGTGTATAAAATAGTCCAAAATAGATGTTATTTCGAAATTTTCCTTACCTGCAATTTTTGCTGGCATTTCGCCTGTGATAATTGCCCCTCCTTCACCTGGAGAAATTATCAGGACTACGACAATTCCTATAAATACAGCTATGGCCGTTGTGGATGCATAGTAGAGAATAGTTTTAAGACCCATGGAGCCGAGCTCACCTGTGTTTCCGATCTTCATTATGCTTAGTGTTATCGAAACTATTATCAGTGGAAGCACTATCATCTTAAGCGCTTTTAAAAACATCTCACCTATAAATCCCTGTTTGACCCCGAATTCCGGGAAAAATGAGCCAACTACACCCCCTAGCAGGACACCAATAATTATTCCAAAGAGTAAAGAATGTTTTCCTGAAAATATATTCATAACACTGCTATTGCCTGCCATATATGTATTCTCCTGTTCTTAATGACGATATTGAAAAAGTATTATAATACAATTTAAATTAAGGAGCTCGCATAGAACAGAGCTATAAGTAATGCAGAATCTCCTTTATTTTATTAACTAAATCTACATTTCTGTTATTAAATCTAAATTCCATCTCTTTTAGATACAAAACAAAGTGTTTTCTGTCAATTCCAT
>JBFFSH010000024.1:0-33307 GCA_041572575.1 Thermodesulfobacteriota bacterium | reverse complement strand
TGTTATTGAAGATCACTACTCAAAGAGAGCGGGCAAACCTCAGCATAAAGATATAGAGTGGGCAAAGGACGGCCTCACAGGAGAACTTTTCGTTGTGCAGTCCCGACCAGAAACAGTACAATCCCAAAAATCACAGGAAGTGCTGCAGACATATTATCTGGACACAAAGAGCAGTTTATTGGCTAAGGGAAAAAGTGTGGGAGAGAAAATAGCCTCGGGTAAAACACGGATAGTAGAAAGTACTGAACAACTGCACTCATTTAAAAAGGGGGAAGTGCTTGTTTCAAACACTACCACTCCTGATTGGGAGCCTGTCATGAAAACAGCTTCTGCAATTGTCACAAACAGAGGGGGGCGAACCTGCCATGCTGCAATAGTAAGCCGTGAACTCGGAATCCCGGCTGTAGTCGGCACATTGGACGGCACCGAGAAAATAAAAGCCGGAAAACAGGTTACAGTTAGCTGCGCAGAAGGAGACGAAGGATTTGTATATGATGGTATTTTGCCGTTTCATATAGACAGCGTTGAATTAAAGGATATAAAAAGACCAAAAACCAAGATAATGATTAATCTTGCAAACCCCGACATAGCTTTTTCTACCTCTATGATACCAAACGATGGAGTAGGTCTTGCACGAATGGAGTTCATTATAAACAGCTATATAAAAATTCATCCCATGGCTCTTGTTCATTATAAAAAAGTGTCTGATTCATCTGTAAGAAAACAGATTGATAGTCTCACTTATGGTTATGAAAAAAAAGAGGATTATTTTGTTGAGAAGTTAGCATATGGTGTGGGCACTATAGCGGCTGCTTTTTATCCAAAACCTGTAATAGTTCGCATGAGTGATTTTAAGACAAACGAATATGCAAATCTTATCGGAGGGCAGTATTTCGAGCCTTCTGAAGAAAATCCGATGATAGGATTCAGGGGAGCATCGCGCTACTATGACAACAGATACCGTGAGGGATTTGCACTCGAATGTGCAGCAATGAAAAAAGTGAGAGAGGTTATGGGGCTCGATAATCTTATTATCATGATCCCGTTTTGCAGGAGACTCGAAGAGGCAGAGAAAGTACTGAATGAAATGGAGAAAAACGGACTCAAGCGAGGGGACAAGGGTCTGCAGGTTTATGTGATGTGTGAGATTCCAAACAATATACTCTTAGCAGACGAGTTTAGCGCGCTGTTTGACGGCTTTTCGATTGGGTCTAATGACCTTACGCAGCTTACCCTTGGAGTCGATCGTGACTCAGAGATAATCGCACACGTTTTTGATGAAAGGGATTCGGGAGTTATGAAATTTATATCTATGGCAATAAAAGCGGCAAAGAAAAATAAAAGCCATATTGGTATTTGCGGGCAGGCCCCGAGTGATTATCCCGAGTTTGCAAGGTTTTTAGTGAATGAGGGAATAGAATCGATCTCACTTAATCCTGATACAGTAATTAAAACTACACTCGATATTTTAGAACTGGAAGAGAATTTGAGGTAATAAATGCGGCTAATTTTTGAGTATGTTATATATATTATGGAAATTTATTAATAGATAAGACCAACTGGCCACCATATTAATTACCTGATGGAAAATAATACTGCTGGTAAAAGCCCTAACACCACCTCCTGGCATACCCAGGATGCACACACATCAATCGCCTTATTAAATACAGATTTGCAAAATGGCCTGGACTCTGATGAGGCCCGTAAAAGACTATCCAAATACGGAGAGAACCTGATACGCTCTGTGAGCAAGCAGACCTGGCACATGGTTTTGGCAAGGCAGTTCAAAGACGTTCTTATTCTAATTCTTACCATTGCGGCTGTCGTTTCAGTAGTTGTTGGTGAAATAAGCGACGCAATTACTATTACTATAATTGTGGCCCTCAATGGCATTTTGGGATTTGTTCAGGAATGGAAAGCAGAAAAAGCCATAGAAGCACTTCAAAGAATGATGGAACCTGTCTGCAATGTTGTAAGGGGCGGTGCTATAAACACCATTGAGGCAAAATATTTGGTGCCTGGAGACATAGTGCAGTTAGAGACAGGAGACAGGGTTCCTGCTGATCTAAGAATAATAGAAGAGCTTAATCTTAAGACCGATGAATCCATTCTCACTGGTGAATCAGTGTCTGTCAGCAAAACTAGCAAACCCGTTTTAGAAAAGGCTCCGCTTTCGGAGCGAGGATCAATTACATGGATGGGTACTACAGTTACAAACGGCCGGGCCAGGTGTGTGGTTATAGCAACAGGTATGCAGACCGAGTTTGGTCGTATCGCAAAGCTTACAGAGACGATTAAACGAGAAAAGACCCCTCTGCAGAACAAGCTTGGCATACTGGGAAAACAGCTTGGAGCAATAGCCATTATCATTTCTGTTTTGGTGGCAGCTTCAGGACTTATTTTGGGAAAAGAGTTGTTCAATATGTTTTTTACAGGTGTTGCACTTGCGGTAGCAATAGTACCTGAAGGACTTCCTGCGGTTGTCACCGTAACACTAGCTCTGGGAATACGCTCTATGGTCAGACGCAGAGCACTTCTGCGCCGACTGCAGGCTGGTGAAACGCTTGGTTCTGCTACTGTTATCTGTACGGACAAGACAGGCACTTTAACCCAAAACCAAATGACTGTACAAAAGATATGGCTTCTAAGCGGTGAGATTAATGTGGGAGGGATAGGCTATAAACCAGAGGGGGGTTTTCAAAAAGATGGGTCAGTGATTGAGCCAGGCAAGCTTTATGATCTCATGGCATTACTGGAGGCTGGCCTTAAATGTAACCATTCCGGTATAGCCCGCGACGGAGACTATTGGTATGCGATTGGAGAGCCTACAGAATCAGCCCTTGTTGTTGCAGCAAATAAAGCTGGATTGCATCCTGATAACAACAGGGAATTTATAAGTGAGTTCTCATTTAACTCTACCAGAAAGAGAATGACAGTGGTCGAACAATTACCTGACTCCTTGGTTGCTTACGTTAAAGGAGCTCCTGAAGTAATAATCAAAAGAAGCTCTAAGGTGCTTGACAAAGATACAGAAAGGATATTGAGCAGAAACGATTTGATAAATATCAACAATGCTTATAAAAAATATGCAGAGATGGGTCTGCGCACCCTTGCAATAGCCAGACGTAAAATTCCAAAGGAATCTGAACTAGACGAGCAAAACGTAGAGTGTGAACTTACACTAATCGGAATAGTCGGAATAATAGACCCACCGCGAGCAGAGGTGCCAAATGCAATTAAGCTTGCTCATAGTGCGGGAATAAAAAATATCATGATAACAGGAGACGCCCCTGCCACTGCACTTGCTATCGCAAAAATGATCGGCATGAAAGTAAACAGAGCCATAAACGGCGAGGAGCTTTCAACAATGGATGACCAGGCTCTACAGAATGTTTTATCTCGGGAGGTTTTATTCGCTCGTACGACTCCCGAAGATAAGCTTAGAATCGTTAATATGCTCCAGGATATGGGGCATGTTGTAGGCATGACAGGAGACGGAGTAAACGATGCACCTGCTCTAAAGAAGGCGGATATAGGAATCGCCATGGGACTAAGGGGTACTGAGGTGGCAAAGGGCGCATCAGATATTATATTAACTGATGATAACTTTGCATCTATCATAGGAGCGGTCGAAGAGGGCAGACGACAGTATGATAGCATCCAGAAATTTGTAAGATATCTGCTTTCATCAAACACGGGAGAGGTTGTTGCAATATTTATAAATATTATTATAGGCGGGCCACTTATTTTACTACCCGTTCAGATTTTATGGATGAATTTAATAACCGACGGGGTAACCGCGGTTGCCCTTGGTTTGGAGCCTGCAGAGAAAGGCATAATGCAGCGTCCACCCAGAAATACCAAAGAACCAATTCTAAACCGACCCGGAATCATTAAAATTCTGGTGTTGGGATCGTATATGGGAATCGTGACATTACTTCTATTCTATTATTATCTATACAGTAAAGATCAGCTATTAGTCATAAAAGCGCAAACCGTAGCCTTTACTGGTCTTATTATCCTGGAAAAAATTAATGTGCTGAACTTTCGCGCTCTAAGAGCCCCGCTTTTCAATGTAGGTTATTTAACTAATCCGTGGATACTTGCTGCGCTCTTTGGAATGATAGGTCTACAGGTGTGTGCTGTGTATCTGCCTTTCTTACAGGATGCACTTCATACAGTTCCACTTAGCCTTTATGATTGGGGCCTGATATTGATATTTGCTGTTCCTGTTTTTATTGTTTTTGAGATATATAAAATGATTAAGTGGAGGCTTCATAGTAAAGATGTAATGTAAACACAGAGATAAAAGCGTTTATAATATATTTGTATAGAGGCAAAACATTATGACAGGATATGAAATAGTTAAACTAGTGAATTATGAAAAACTGGTAGGTGCTCATACGGTTGACCGCATAAGCAAAAAGGCAGAAAAGTTAAAAGACTTCGACGTTGCTCATATAAATTCAACTTATTATGGTGGTGGTGTTGCCGAAATACTGTCGTCTCTCACACTGCTCATGAACAGTGTAGGGATTAAAACAGAATGGAGAGTTATACAGGGCTCACCTGATTTTTTCAGTATTACAAAAAAAGTTCATAATGCACTTCAAGGCGAAAAGCTAAATCTGAGCAGACGCAAAACAGATATATATGAAAGCGTTATATATGAAAACTCTCTCAGAAATCACTTAAATCACGACCTGGTAATCATCCATGATCCCCAACCTTTGGGGATGATAAATCACTATAAAAAACACTGTCCCTGGGTCTGGCGCTGCCATCTTGATCTTAGCTGTCCTAATAAAAGGTTGTGGAACTATATGGTTCCATATATAGAAAAGTATGATGCGGTAATTCTCACGTTAAAAGAATATAAAAAGACACTTAAAACTCCACAGGTTTTCTTTATGCCTGCCATCGATCCTTTTAGTATTAAAAACAAGAAATTGAGCAACAAAGAGATTGATGAACGAATGGAGCATTATGGTATACCAACCGACCTTCCTCTGGTTGTGCAAATTTCACGATTTGACAGATGGAAGGACCCCGATGGGGTTATTGAAGCTTTTAAAATAGCGAGAAAAGAAGTTGACTGCACTCTTGTTTTACTGGGCAACGTGGCAACAGACGATCCCGAAGGACAGCAGATTTATGAATCTGTTATAAGTTCAAAAGAGGACCGGATAATCATTCTTTCGCGTCAGGATACAGCATTGGTTAATGCCCTTCAGAGCAGAGCAGAGGTTGTTATTCAAAAATCTTTACGCGAAGGCTTTGGCTTGACGGTAACCGAAGCCATGTGGAAAGGAACCCCGGTTATCGGAGGGAATGTGGGAGGTATCCGATATCAAATAAAAGATGGTGAAAATGGCTTTTTGGTCTCTTCTGTGCAGCAAACTGCAGACAGAATCGTACAGTTACTAAAAGATAAGGAACTGAGAAAACAAATGGGCAGCAAAGCCAGAGAAAGCGTTAAAAATAATTTTTTAATGCCCAGACTGCTAGAACAATACCTCGATTTATTTAACTCTTTTGAAATCCGGTTTCAGTTAAAATCCTTATAGTTACAAAGTTAATCAATTGATTGTGTTAATCTTTACAAGTAAATCATTATTACTGTGCCATTGTAATGGTCTTTCGAAATCTCATTAAAGAGCCAATAAAAAAAGCAAGTCCGATTACAGCTACAATCACAAACTCTTTCCATACAATTAGCAGTCCCGCATCACGAAACAATACAGCCTGGGCATAACTTACAAAGTGTCTTGTAGGAGACAATGTGGTTATTATCTCGATAATTTTCGGCATACTGTCAAGTGGCGTATAGCCGCCCGAAAGTGTAAGCATCGGAAAGATTACCAGTATACATAGCAGGCCTAACTGCGGCATGGAGCGAGATATGGTTGCAATAAATATTCCAATGGAAGTCATTGAGAAAAGATATAGCGCGGTTCCGGCAATAAACAGCGGGACAGAGCCCTGTATATGAACCTGTAACGCTAGCGTAACAACAAATGTAAGAGAGAAGAGCATGGCCAAAACAATTACAAGACCATTTGCCCAAAACTTTGCAGTCATAATTTCAAGTGGTGTAAGTGGCATGACCAGCAGGTGATCTATAGTTCCATGCTCTCTTTCTCTAATAATTGCAGCGCCTGTGAAAAGTATTGCAAGCATGGTAGCCACATTTATCATTTCCATTATGCTCATAAACCAGCTTCCTGTCAGGTTTGGATTAAACTTTATTCTTATAACCACCCCCGCGGGTTGTGCTGCGGAGTATTTGTAGCCTTTTAGGTACTCGGTTACTTCATCTGCAAGTATCCGGCTTATGTATCCCGACCCGTTTCCTGCCTGACTCATTGCAGTTGCATCTACATTAACCTGAATGATGGGGCTGCGTCCCGAAATAACATCTGACTCAAAACCATCCGGTATATCAACTATAAAAGTGAATTTGCCTGAATCCATAGCAGAATCTATTTTATTGATATCAAGGGATTCAGGTGTAAGAAAGAACGGTTCTGGAAATGCATCATATATACGGCTTGATAGCTGTGATCTGTCTTCATCTACAATGGCAATTGAAGCATTCCTTAGCTCCATATTATCGTCCTGTGCAGATGAATAAATCACGAATGTGAAACCGTAAATTATGAGGAATATCAAGACCTTGTCATTACGAAGGCTTAAAAATTCTTTTTTCCCAAGATTGTAGATATTCTTTATTCCCTTCAATTTATTTTTCCTGATTCTTAAGAAACTTTAGGCTCAATAGCATAAACAAGATAATAAAGATGCAGATCATTATATAATTAATGTAAAGGTCACCAAAACCAAGCGCTTTGGTAACAGTGCCCCTGCTTATGTTCATGAAATATGTTGTAGGAAATGTCAGTGCAATAATTTTTCCTCCACCTACAAGGGATGAAACGGGCTGAAGGAAGCCTGAAAATGTCATTGAATTTATCATCGTAAAAAGAAAAGCTCCGAATAGTGCTGCAATCTGAGTCTTTGTGAAAGCCGAAATGAGCAGGCCGAATCCTGTTGTAGACATGACAAATAAGATTGCTCCTGCTATAAAAGCAATTGAGCTTCCCTTAACCGGAACCCCGAACAGGACACTGGACAGAATCCAAAGTGAAAAAAAGTTTAAAATTCCTATCGCTACGTATGGAAGCTGTTTTCCAAGTAAAAAATCAAGTCTTGTTGCTGGTGTTGCATATAAATTTGTGATTGAACCAAGTTCTTTTTCTCTTACCACACCAACGGCTGTTAGAATTGTAGGTATAAGAGCAAGCATCATAGCTATAAGACCCGGAATAATCGCAAATGCGCTCTTCATATCCTGGTTGTATCTGAATCTGGTTTCAATAGTAAAAGGCAGCTCCTCATAGCGTTTCCATTGAGAACTCTCCTTTACTTGAGAAAGGTACAGGTCGTGAAGACCCAGAATATAGCCTCTGGCAGTCTCTGCCCGAAACGGAAAACCTCCGTCAAGCCAAACACCAACCTGCGGCTCAGCACCGCGCTTAAGATCCTTGCCAAAATTAGGGGGAATTTCTATAGCAACCCTTAGCTCACCCGTTCTCAGACGATTTTCCAGTTCATTGTAATCATTTATATGAACATGCTCGGAGAAATATCGCGAGCCTGAAAAATTCTCAATATACTTTCTGCTGTCCGGAGTCTGGTCTCTATCAAGTACTGCGTAAGGAAGGTTTTCCACATCAAAAGAAATTCCATATCCCAATACTATCATCATAATAATTGGACCGACCAGTGCAAAGAACATTCTAATGGGATCACGTATTAATTCTATAGATTCTCGCCTGGTAAATGCCCAAAGACTATTTAGATTAAATAACCGTTTGTAAATATTTTGATTAGACGATATAAGGCTTCTCTCTTTTAAAATATTATTTGAATTAAGATTATTTTTTCCTCTACTAATTGTGCTTTCATCAGCCTGTTCAATATAAGATATAAATGCATCTACAAGTTTATTACTGTCTTTCGAATTTATCAGATTTTGTGGTGTATCAGTTGCCAGCACCTTCCCTTCATGCATTAGCGATACACGGTCACAGCGTTCAGCCTCATTCATAAAATGGGTTGAAATAAAAATTGTTACCCCCTTTTCTCTGGATAGATCGATAAGAAGCTGCCAGAATTTATCCCTTGCTATCGGGTCCACTCCCGATGTAGGCTCATCCAGTATAAGAAGCTCTGGATAATGTATTACAGACACTGCAAGAGAAAGCCGCTGTTTTATGCCTAAAGGTAATTTTTGTGTCTGCTCGTAGAGGACATCTTTCAATCCCATCCTATTCGATAAGTCTTCTATCCGCAAAGGAATCTTGTCTTCAGGCAAATGATACAATCTTGCATGAAGCTGTAAGTTTTGCAGTACCGTGAGCTCTGAATACAATGAAAAGGATTGAGACATATATCCTACAAGCCTGCGGGTTTCGATATCACTTCCAATCAGCTGTCGTCCGAAGACCTTTGCCTCACCCTCAGTTGCAGGCAGAAGCCCTGTAAGCATTTTCATTGTGGTTGTTTTTCCGCATCCGTTTGAACCTACAAAGCCGAAGATTTCACCCTTTTGTATACGAAAACTAACCCTATCGACAGCTGTAAAATCTCCAAACATTTTAGTGAGATTTTTGGTTTCAATAGCAATTTCCTCTTCCTTTGATATTCGAGGTGGTATTGATAATTTTTTATGTCCTAACTGTTTTTGTTCTGGGAGAAGTTTTATGAAAGACTCTTCGAGTGTCGCCGAGTCTGTCTGTGATTTGATTTCAGCAGGAGTACCTGTAGATAAGATTCTTCCCTCGTCCATTGCTACTAACCAGTCAAACCTTTCGGCCTCTTCCATGTAAGCCGTAGCCACAATAACACTCATGCTTTTCCTGCGTGATCGTATATCTTCTATAAGCTCCCAAAACTGCCTTCTTGCAAGAGGGTCTACGCCGGTGGTCGGCTCGTCCAAAATCAACAAGTCAGGATCATGTATAAGTGCGCAGCAAAGCCCGAGTTTTTGCTTCATTCCACCTGAGAGTTTACCCATTGGGCGGTCAGCAAAACGTGCAAGACCCGTGGCTTCGAGCAGTTCATTTATTCTGGATTTTCTTTCCACTGCAGACTGTCCAAAGAGTCTTGCGAAAAAATCGACGTTTTCAAACACAGACAGAGTATGATACAGATTCTTCCCAAGACCCTGGGGCATGTAGGCAATCCTGGGACAGATTGTTTTGCGGTGTGTTCCGCTTGACATATCTCCATCTAAAACCTCAACCCTGCCTGATTGAATTTTGCGTACTCCGGAAACAAGTGCTAAAAGACTGGACTTTCCAACACCATCGGGCCCTATTAAACCAACCATACACCCGGAAGGAAATTTTATATTTATATCTTGCAGAGCTGTTATTTTATCATATTTGAGAATTACATTTGCAAGCTCTGCCACAAAGGGGCCATGGCTTTTATAAATACTCATTGTAAGTGCTCAGGCCAGCCGGCAGATTTATCCGTGAGGATGTAGGCATTGCCTGGCATACCGGGTTTTGCCGGAAGACTGTCAGTTTCTGTTAAATTTACCTTGACTCTGAATGAGAGTTTTTGCCTCTCTGTTTTGGTTTCTACTTCTTTTGGCGTGAACTGCGCTTTTGAAGCGATATATGTAACTTTTGCCCCAAATGCATCTTCAGCAAATGCATCCAGAACAATACGTGCTTCTGCACCGATTCTTACTTTTCCAGCCTCAACTTCCGGTAAAAATATGGTCATGTATATATCGTCAAGATCAATTGTAGTAAGAACCTTTCCTCCCTGTGGAAGAACCTCGCCTGGTTCTGCCAGTCTGTACTGAACCCTTGAATCACGAGGGGCTTTTAATATACAGTCTTCAATATCAGATTTGAGTCTCTCGGTTACCGAAACTGCGGACTTCACAGAAGCATCTGCATTATCTATCCGTGCCTTGGCAGCATCACATGCAGCAGCAGAGATTTTGACTTCGGTTTTAGCCTCATCTAACTTATCTTCTGAAACTATTCCATCTTTAAATAGTTTTTCATAACGAGCTAATTTCTTCCTTTTTAAATCACATTCACTCTCTTTTTGAGATAATAGAGCCTCAGCATAGGCACGCTCCTTTTCTGCTTTGTTTACCATTGCCAGAGCTTCTCTTAGCTGTGCTTCTAAAGATTGCGTATCTATCCTTGCTACCACTTCTCCGGCTTTTACCATATCTCCCTCATCAAAGAGTATTTCTGCGACTCTGCCCTGAAACTTAGTCGCTATATCGATTTCTGTTGCTTCAAGCCTTCCGTTTCCAGATACAATGTGATCACTATCATCTTCTCTAAATTTGTAAAACCATAACAGGGCTAAAATGGATATCAGTACAATTAACAGTATTACAAAAGAATATTTCTTTTCATTTATGGAAATCATAAGTATATCCGCCTTATATATACATTCTTTATATATCGTTTGTGTTCTGTTTGGGCTTTTCTACTATCTTGAGTAATCCTCGTGGTCCTAATATCTTTTCAAGTTCTTTAGAATCAATTGTTTCATCTTTTAGTAATAAATGTACTGTAGCATCCAGCTTTTCTTTATTACTTACTAAGATTTTATGCACTGTTTCGTGCGACTTATCAAGCAATTTTTTAACTTCTTCATCAACAATGGCAGCGGTTGACTCACTATAGTCCTTGCCTCTTGAAAGCTCATAGCCCAAAAACGGATGCTCCTCATCTGCTCTAAACGCTCTCAAACCGAGCTTACCCATACCCCATCGGGTGACCATTTTACGTGCAAGCTGCGTAGCCTCAATAAGGTCATTTTCTGCCCCCGTAGTAATTTCTCCTATTGCTATTTCTTCAGCTGTTCGTCCTGCAAGCAGCACTGCGAGTCTGGCCATCAAATAAGCTTTGCTGAGGTTATAATGATCTTCAGTGGGTAGCTGCTGTGTTACTCCAAGCGCCTTTCCGTGGGGTATTATAGTTACTTTATGCACCTGGTCTGCCTCTGGTATAAACCAGGCAGCTACAGCATGTCCCGCCTCATGATACGCAATTACTTCCCTCTCCTTTGGATCCATATACAGCTTGCGTTTTTCACCAAGCAGAACCTTGTCAAAAGCCTGTTCAAAATCGGCCATACAAACTTTTTTATTATCCTTTCTCGCTGCAACAAGCGCCGCTTCATTACAGAGGTTTGCTAGGTCTGCTCCGCTCATTCCGGTACTGGAACGAGCTAGTAATGAAAAATCCACGTCGGGGTCAAGCTTGAGTCTGCGTGTATGAATCTTTAATATACCCTTTCGACCCTCTCTATCGGGTAGTCCGAGTGCTACTTGCCTGTCAAATCGTCCGGGACGCAGTAGCGCCGGATCAAGCACATCGGGTCTGTTGGTTGCCGCTAGAATAATGACTTCGAGTCTTTCGTCAAATCCATCCATTTCCACAAGGAGCTGGTTGAGTGTCTGTTCTCGCTCGTCATTCACAGTTCCCATCCCTGCACCTCTTCTTCTGGCTACTGCATCAAGCTCATCAATAAATATTATAGAGGGTGCTGCCTGCTTTCCCTGAGCAAACAGGTCTCTTACCCGGCTTGCTCCGACCCCTACGAACATCTCTACAAATTCCGAGGCGCTGATGCTCAAAAATGGAACACCGGCTTCACCCGCTACTGCTTTTGCAAGTAGAGTTTTTCCGGTACCCGGTGGACCAATTAGAAGAATTCCTCTTGGTATTTTTGCCCCTATATCATGATATTTCTTGGGATTACTAAGAAAATCCACCTCCTGCTGAAGCTGAGCCTTTGCCTCATCCGCTCCGGCAATGTCATCAAAAGTGACTACCTTTTTATCTCCCTGGTAGAGTCTGGCTTTGCTCTTGCCAAACCCAAACATATTACCCCTCCTGCCCATAGCCTGATTGCTCATCCATAGGAAAAACAATATTAATAATAAAAAAGGAAGCCATGATAGAAGTGTTGTAATCAACTTATTTCTCGTAGACGATATTACATCTACCATCACGTTATGTTGTTCAAGCAGGACCAGCAGATTTGGATCTCCTATGGCTTGTGGAAATGTTGTCTGAAACCCTGTAAAAGTTTTTCCAGTGTCTTTGAATTCTTCATCATATTTTGACCTGGCTTCCATATCTTGTTTATAAATTGTAAGGTCTGAAAACAATATCGCTTTAAGAAATGATCCTTTGATTTTATCTTCTTCTATTACTACTTTACGAACATTATCGGATTTGAGTTGTTTAATAAATTCTGAATAAGGTATTTTAATTTCATCTTGTTGTTTATTAGCATATTTAATTCCGTTCCATATAAGAAAAGCCATTAACAAAAGTAAATATATTAATAATATATTTTGTGGTGATTTTTTGATATCTGATCTTTGATTATTATTTTCAGAGGTCATTTTATTTGTATTTATTAATGTTTTTAATAAGCAATAGTCTACATAACTTACTGATAGTTATCATCAAATAAAGTAGTACTAACGATTTTTAGTGCAAACCATATACCATGTCTAAGCAGTTCAAATTATTGGATTTAATCCCTGTCAATATGCACAGTGTCTTAAATTAGGACATACAATAACATTGTTATAGATAAAGTTATTTCCAACTTAATATTTATGATTTAGGTAATGAAATATATCTGGTTATTTATAATTCCCACAAAAACTATCTCTATATTAGTAAAATAGAGTAATAAATCATAGTTTCTTTCCAATGTGAACATAACCGTCTCCATTATAATTATCTTGGCACCGAAGTTGCACTTAGATGTATATATTATTTGTTTTTTATATAGCCTCGATAAATGAATGAGATATTATAAAGGGTTAATTAAATTCTTATCCGATCCTGCTACATATGGGTTAAAGAATAAAAATGTAAATGTTATTCAGACCCATGCCTCATATGTTTTTATAGCTGGAAATTTTGTATACAAATTAAAAAAACCGGTAAATTTTGGATTCCTGGATTTCTCTACTCTTGGTAAAAGAAAATATTACTGCGAACAGGAAGTATCTTTGAATTCAAGACTTAGTAATTCATATCTTGGTGTAGTACCCGTTATGTACGACAGGGGAAATTATAGTTTTCAAAAAAACGGAGTAGTTTGCGACTATCTTGTGAAAATGAAGAGGATCCCTGAAAGATATTTCGTGAAAAATTTACTTGCCAAGAATAAAATTAGCAAAAGAGAAATTAAAAGAATAAGTGATAGACTTCATAAATTTTACATCTTACAAACACCACCAGACAAACTGCCTAAATATGGAAGCCCCAAACACATAAAAAATACTCTAAAACAAAATAGAGAATTGGGAGAAAAGTTTGTTGGTAAAACTATAACTCGAACTGCATTCGAAACTATTAAATATTTCAACAACTTGTTCTTAAGAGTAAATAAGGAACGACTGGAAAGAAGGGTTAGCAATGGTTATATAAAAGACTGTCATGGGGATTTGCACCTTGAGCATGTTATTGTTAGGCAAAATGAAATTGAGATATTTGATTGTATTGAATTTAATAATAGTTTTCGTTTTATAGACTATGTTTGTGATATCGCATTTTTATCAATGGACCTTGATTATAATGCGCGCTTTGATCTTTCAAGATATTTTATTAGCTCCATTCTCAACAAAATGGAAGATAGTAAAACGCTCAGACTTGTTGATTTTTATAAATGCTACAGGGCATATGTGCGTGGAAAGGTCGGAAGCATAAGGGCAGAGGACAAAAATTTACCAAAAGACGAAAAGGTTAAGTCAGTTCAGAATGCAAAAAAATATTTTCAGCTTTCTACAAGATATGCCCTTTTTGGTAGCGACCCTGTAGTAATAGTAATATTTGGATTAATTGCATCGGGTAAATCTACATTTGCCGACAGATTATCGTCGGAGCTTGGATGCAATGTGATTTCATCGGATGTTACGAGAAAAAATCTGGCCGGGATTCCACTTACTCAAAAAGCAGGGGAGCATTTGTATGATGGATTATATTCTAAAAATATGACCAATAAAACCTATGATGAAATGTTCAAACAGGCCCATGAACAACTTTTGCTAAAGAACATAGTAATTTTGGATGCAAGTTTTTCTGCTGAGAGTTATAGGAATAAAATTATAAATAATTCACAGAAATGGAAATCAAATATCATTTACATTGAAACTAAAACTTCAGACAAGGTCATAAAACAAAGACTACTTGCCAGGGACAGTAATAAGTCTATATCTGATGCGAGAATAGGCCTGTTTAAAAGCTTCAAGCAAAAATTCAACAGACCTTCAGATTGTTTAAAAGATATTTATTTCAAGACTAATACAAACGAGAATACCGACTCGGATAAAAATATTAAGCGGTTGTTTAGAGAAATTATTAAAAGAAGAATATCAAATAATAAATAAGGAGAGCAACTATGAGAAATAGATATATTGCAGTGTTTGTATTAGTTTTTGTGGTCTTATCCTGTCATCACAGGGTAGAGAACAAGACTGTTAAAGAAGCGAAAGAAACACAGGTGATACAGACCGAACCGATTAAAATAGATGTGCCTGTTGAAGATAGTAACCTAGATATTGAAAGTCTTGACCTCTCGGTTTCAAAGCGTATAGAAACAAATTTTAATATATGTTTAAAAAACAGGTTATTTACAATGACACTTACAAATGAAATTGATGAGATAACCCTGGGCAATACTCCAGTGCCTGTAAATTTCTGTGAAGAGACCACTTTTTCATGCGGAGGAACAGATAACCTTAACCTGACTAATGCAAGGATAGTTATCTGTCCTAATAAATAATATTGTTTTGTATACGACAATGATTTTATAAATGTATTGAAAAGTAAATTAAAACTACAATAGGAGGTTAAATATTATGAATGAAGTTATAACCAAAAACAAATGGGCAGATTTTTTTAATAAATTTAATAACATCAATTCTTCCCGCGCAACGTGTCTAAAAGAGTTTGATGAAATGGGTGCGCAAACCGTAGAACACGGTCTTCCACTGTCCGGACTCGATCTGCAACTGAAAGGAGAGGGATCTCCGGTGGTTGAAATTATGCTTGGAGGTGAGAGGCCCGGACAGAAACATCTGACGCATTCCATTTCAAATGTAACTCAGGTTGCGGTTAAATTTGATGATGCCGGCAGAGAAGAAGTATTGGAGATTGAAAATGAGCAGGGTGCAAAGGTGTTGCTAAGTTTTGAGTCTATGGCTGAGATTGAAGGCGATTGACATGAATAGTAGATAGAGAAAAGAGGGATTTTCAGATATGATTTTTTTATGAGATTTTAATGTTTTAACAAGTGTTAATAATTACCTGGTTATAAATTCATATCATTTTAGATATGGGTTGTTGCTTAAGGTTGCACAACAGCCTTTGTAATCAGGTATAAGAGTTGATAGATCTATCTTGGAATTTATTTGGCCATTGTCTGTTAAAATTTCCCTTTTTAAAAAGTTTTTTCGAATTATCTCAGCATGATCAAAACGGCTTGTCTCTTTTGTGATTTTGATCATTTCACCTACTATATCTACAAATCTAACTTCAGTGTCGGGTGATCTGAGTACTGATTTTACTATGAGTGATAGCATGTACTGACCAATCATATATAACGTCTCTGCATCGCTTCTGAAATCCGGCTCTCTGGAAGAAGCGAATATATCTGCAAGTATATCATAAACGGCACCGGTAAATACCTCTGAGATTCTATGCACCTGCGTTCCGGCTTCACTTAGCTTTAAATCATTTATAGCGCTTCTTGGCCCCATATAACCAATTTCTTCAAGTTGTTCCCACCAAACAGCTAATATGTTTTTTTCATAATTCAGATCTGCTTTTGTCTCCGTAATAATATACTCAACAAGGTCAAGTTGTGAGAGAATAAGAAACATAGATGTAAGATCCGCAAGTGATTCCTGAATTGCCCCTATCTCCAAAGATATACCTCTTCTGGGTTCTGAAACGCTCCACTCGGGTTTTAATGCATCAAATATGGCATGACCTGTCTCATGGGACACGACATCAAGTGAACGGCATGTGAAAATAGGCATGTGGTCGGGTATGTAGTAATATTGAAACCTTATAGATTTAAGGTCTCTTTCATAATAGGCCCATCTTCCAAGATTTGCATGAGGATATACCTGAAGGGGCTCACTGTTTGTATCGGAATTCCATGCCCATTTTATTCTTTTACCCAATACCCTTTCATACATAATTAAAACCTTGCGAACTATTGCGTAAGTGTGAGCAGCATCAAAACTTTTTTCTAAAAAAGTTATTGTCGGAGGGTTATAAATGTCACCGACAACATATTGATCCGGTGTCGGGAACAGAAAATCGCCGTTGGAATCTGGGTATACTAATGGGAGCCCCTTAATGATAATCTGAGAATCACAAGGGCCTGGGTCTACTCTATTGTGAACGAATGTAGTTCTGACTCCAAGCTCTTTTACACTTGGATCTTGTTTCCAAATATTTATTCGAGATCCTATCTTGTGTACTTTTTTTAAATCGATTTGATTTAATCTCACTTTATTCTTATTAATTATATTAAAACTTCATTTTTATATCAATCTATATGTTTTAATTCTAATAAAATACAGTTTTACCCCTTTCATAAAGACTGTTTGCACAAATTGAGTATATTACTGTTATCAGCGTCATTAAAATGAGTATCAGATAAATTAGATGAGATTAGTCGGTATTGATTTTGATAGTTAGTATAATTGCATAAGATTGCTTTTTCTATATTAATTGTGTTTATTAAAAAATCCACTTATTAAATAATACAATTTCTTTCTAATACTAAAAAAGCAAACAGTTTGCATATATGCATGATTAATACAATAGTATGTCTCAGACCATAGCATTATTGACATTGCATTAACATGGAGTTAAAATTGAATTATGTACTGAAAAGGCAAACCACTTGAAAGGGTTGGGACGCAAAGCCGTGGGCCTAAGAACATCATACTGGCATGATGTTTATGGTAGCTAGGTTGCCGAAAATGTGGGGTGTAATGTAGCTTTATGCTTAACCCTGGCTGTTTATATGGCCTACCCTTTATAGTTTACCTTTCA
This sequence comes from Thermodesulfobacteriota bacterium, assembly GCA_041572575.1. Lineage (GTDB taxonomy): Bacteria > Desulfobacterota_D > UBA1144 > Nemesobacterales > N074bin48 > N074bin48. Next base: position 16,163 of record JBFFSH010000024.1, on the reverse strand, counting down.
GAATTATTATTAGCAGGAGGATGATGAAATTTCTTTACTAAATAAAGATGGATACTCTTCGCATAAAAGGATCAAAAGCTCTGGGATTACAACACTAAGAGCTAAAGAACAAGTCACAGAGAATGATCTTTTTTCTGCAAAACTGAAAATAGCAATTTACTCTCATGATACTAAAGGGCTTGGTCATATGAGACGAAACCTTTTGATATCTAATAAAATATCAGCAAGTTTCCCAAATTCATCAGTCTTACTCATAACCGGTGCGAAAGAGATTAATAAATTTAATGTTCCCAAGGGCGTAGATTGTCTTACATTGCCATCTTATTACAAAGAATCAGATAGTGATTATGAGCCTAAATCACTAAAAGTATCACTGGATGAGCTTATAACTTTAAGATCTGGCATTATCAAAGAAACAATCAAGTCCTACTCACCAGACATTTTCATTGTCGATTACGCTGCCAAAGGCGGGCTCGGCGAATTAACCAAAACCCTTAAATATGTCAACAAATATTCCGACACGATCTGCGTACTCGGATTAAGAGACATTCTGGGTGATCCGGATTATGTAAATAAAGATTGGAACAAAAAGAAAATAATAGAATTCACAAGAAACTACTATGACCATATTTGGATCTATGGTGATCCAAATATTTATAACATGGCAGATGACTGCGGATTTCCAGATGATATTAGAAACAAACTATCATTTACTGGCTATCTTGGGCAGACCGATTTGGGTGATTATAAAGAAAGAAGAAAGAAATATATTGATAATGACTTTGGCAATAAGAAGGTAGTGCTTTGTGTAGTTGGCGGGGGGCAGGATGGAATAGTATTAGCAGATACATTTGCTGATACGACAATGCCCAGGGGCTATGTTGGAGTTTTGCTCACAGGGCCTTACATGTCTGGTGATGATAAAGACCGGCTTAAAGTAAAAGTAGCACACAACAAAACAATTAAGCTTATCGAGTTTATACCAGATCCAATCAAGTTATTTAGTGATGCGAAACGTATTATCTCTATGGGAGGATACAACACGGTCTGCGAGCTGTTGGCAAACAAAAAGAAGGCTTTAATTGTTCCAAGAATAAATTCAAGAAAAGAACAGATAATTAGAGGTCAAAAATTAAGTGAAATTGGTTTAATTGATACTATATTACCAAGTGAACTGTCATCAAATAATATACAATCATGGCTTTGTAAAGATATTACTGAATCAGATAGTTACTGCCGAATAGACCTCGATGGCCTTAGTAGAATTCCACAATTAATTATAAATATAATAAACGGGGAATGTTCCGAAAACCACAAATATAAGGTTGCACTGTAGAAATAAGACCTATGAATAATAAAAAAATAGCATATGTGGTCAAGATGTTCCCAAGGCTTTCTGAAACTTTCATATTAAATGAAATTGTAGAATTAGAAAAAATGGGATTCAATCTTCATATTTTCTCATCTAAATATCCATCTGAAACCATTGAGCACAACAAGGTAAAAGATGTCAGATCTCAGACTACACATCTTCCAGAATTTCTTGGTACAGAAAAGTTGCAAATATTAATTGCCTTTCTAAATGTGTTTCTAAAGTTCCCCGGCAGAACATTAAAGACTTTTATTCGTGCACTTAAGGTCAAATTTCTTAATTCAAACAGCAAATCGCTCATTAGATTTTTTCAGTGCTGCTGTATTATCAAGGATATGGGAGAGTGCACTCACTTACATGCACATTTCGCAACAGTTCCTACAAGACTTGTGACCCTGGTTAATCGAATCACAGGAATGCCCTATTCAATTTCTACTCATGCAAAAGATATATATTTAGACAACACACTTAACTCTGTTTCGACAATTAATCGGTTAAAAAATGCAGAATTTGTTATTGCCAATAGTAATACCAGTAAAGCGGACATAATAAATGCATTGGGAATCGAATATGAAAACAAAGTGTTTACTGTCTATAATGGAATCGATTTAAATAAATTCACCTATACGCCTGCAGTTAAAACTAAAAATCTAATACTTAGCGTCGGCAGGTTAGAAGAGAAAAAAGGGTTTGATCTTTTGATTAAATCTTGCAAAAAACTTATAGATAAAGGTATTAGCTTTGAATGCTGCATTGTTGGCGAGGGTTCTAAATATAAATATCTTAAACAACTTATTTCCGAACTAAACCTAAAAAAACATGTAAAGCTTGTTGGTGCACTTGGCCACGATGACTTGATTGAGCTGTATAAGAGTGCAACAATGTTTGTGCTTCCATGCAGGGTTTTAGAAAACGGTGACAGGGATGTTATTCCAAATGTTATCAAAGAAGCAATGGCTGTGGGTATCCCCGTTATAACTACCTCCATACCAGCTATGGAAGAAATAATAGATGATAATAAATCTGGTTTATTGGCACCGCCGGAGAATCCAGATCTGCTATCAAAATCAATTGAGAAATTATTTAATGATAAAGCCTTAAGACTAAGGCTTTCATTTGCAGCAAGAAAGAAAATAGAAGACAGATTTAATATTAACAATACTATAGGCCGGTTATCGGACCTGCTACTTAGCTTAAATGACAATCTCGCTTCACCCTCACCCGTAATTGCTTTGGAGCATAAAAAACTACAAAGAGGTTTAAGCAATGCAATACAGTAATCTTACTATTGGTTATGTTTTAAAAAAGTTTCCTAGGCTTTCTGAAACATTTATCCTAAATGAGTTATTACAACTAGAAAAACTTGGTATAAATATAATCATCTTTTCCATAAAAAACCCTTTTGACACTGAAGATTCCGTGATATCTCATAAATATTTAAAACAATTAAAAGCGAAGGTTATTTACTTGCCAAATAAAAGGGTCCTTAAAAACAGCAAAATAAAAATTTTGGATCCTGCCAGCGATACCATTAAGGAACAAAGTATAGAAAGTATAATAGATGATCCAGATAATGAAGATAACAAAAACCATATCAGAGCCTCAGCTATAGCCTCAATTTGTACTGCAAATAATATAACTCATTTACATTCTCATTTTGGAACAGCATCAAATGTTGCAATGCAGGCTTCACTACTGGCAAATATCAGTTTTTCTTTTACAACTCATGCAAAAGATATATATAAAAATGATGTTAATTACGGTGATCTTGGTCTTAAAATTAATAAATCGGAATTCGTGATAACAGTATCTGAATATAACAAAGCGTTTTTGGGAAATAAATTTAAAACTGATGATCATAAAATTATCAGATTATATAACGGAATAGATCTTCACAGATTTAGTAAAGACAGCAATAAAACAAACGCCAATAACAAAGATATTGTCCTTGCGGTAGGCAGGTTAGAAATGAAGAAGGGATTTGAATTCCTTATTGAATCAGCCCGTATACTTAAGAATAAATTAATTGATTTTAAGTGCCTAATTGTGGGAGATGGCAGCCAACGTAGTAATCTCGAATCATTAATTGATTTATATGATTTAAGTAACCACGTAGAGCTATTGGGATCAAATAATCAGGAACAGATAATTGAACTTCTTTACAGTTCAAATGTATTTGTACTGCCTTCTATTATAGATGACTCAGGGGACAGAGATGTATTACCTACGGTTCTAATTGAAGCCATGGCAATGAAAGTACCGGTAATTTCAACCAAAGTAAGCGCAATACCAGAAATAATAGAAAACAATATATCCGGGATATTAGTTGAGCAAAAAGATCCAGAGAAGCTTGCAGAATCTATACAAATATTATTAGAAAACCCAGAGTTACAATTGGAGTTTTCTGAGAGTGGCAGAAAAAGAGTAGAGAGTTTGTTTGATATAGAAAAGAATGCACCTAAATTAGCAAAACTGTTCGAACAGGCGATTAACAAGAAGGACAATAAAATAGCGGTATAAAATGATGAATATAGCTTATATAAATGCAGACCCCGGAATACCTTCATATGGCACAAAGGGAAGCTCCATACATGTTCAGGAAATTATCAGGTCAATGATAAATAATGGAGCTAGAGTGGACTTGTATACTCCAAGAGTAGATGGTAATACACCAAGCGGGCTTGAAGAAGTAAAGATCATAAAACTTCCAGATGCACCAAAAGGTGATTTAGAAACCAGGGAAAATCTTTGTATTGATATGAACAGTGACCTGCTTCGTTATCTGAGAGACTCCAAAAAATATGATTTAATTTATGAACGATATTCACTTTGGAGTTATTCGGCAATTGAATATGCAAAGCAAAATAAAATACCAAGCGTGCTGGAAATTAATGCTCCTTTAATTGAAGAGGAAAAAAAGTATAGAAAACTCATAAACGAAGACACCGCACTTGGTATTGCAAAAAAGAACTTCAATAATAGCCCGGTATTAACAGTTGTTTCTGATCCTATTAGAAAATATGTACAACGATTTCTGAACAACGACAAAGAGGTGTATGTATTCCCAAACGGAGTTAATACCAAAAAGTTTAATAATGCTAAACAACCCGAACTAGGAAATATTAAGGGCAAATTTGTAATTGGTTTTGTTGGCTCACTAAAAAAATGGCATGGGGTTTCAATGCTTATAGATGCATTTGAGCTATTTTTAAAAAGAAATCCTCAAAGCATCCTGCTTATAGTAGGTGACAGCAAGGAAAGGGCAAACTTAGAAAACCAAATTAACAGTAAAGGTATTTCAGACTCTGTAATTTTAACAGGCTCAGTAGAGCATTCTCAAATTCCAGGCTACCTTGCTTCACTTGATATTGCCGTGGCTCCCTATCTTGATGACCAGAATTTTTATTTTTCACCACTTAAAATTTATGAATATATGGCAGCAGGAGTACCGGTACTTGCAAGCGATGTAAAGCAGATTCAGTCAATAGTTAAAGACTTTGAGAACGGAAAGCTGTTTGCCCCCGGTAATGTTGGGTCTCTTTGCGATAACCTTCAGTTTTTAAAAGATAATAAGGATATTAGTCAAAAAATTGGCAAAGAGGGAAAAGAAAGTGTTAAGAACAACTCCTGGGATGCTATTGCTAAAAGAATTATTGATATAGTAAAAAAATTAAATTAGCAGGCTAATAAGCAATAAATGTCTAGTAAGAAAAATATAAGAGAGCTTATTCCAAGCTTAATACACATATTTAAATATTTTTCTGCATATATAGGAAAGCAGAAAACTATAATTGCATTATCCACTCTGGCACTGTTTGCTCAGGTGGGTTTCAGGCTTCTCGAACCCTGGCCCATAAAATATATATTCGATTATCTGCTACTAAATGATTTAAGTAAAGAAAATACTATAACCGGTTATTTCAAAAACTTTGATAACAACTCAGTTCTTATCATACTTTGTGTTTCGCTTATAATATTTACAGCCCTTAGGTCTATTGCCAATTACTACAGCACTATTGGTTTTGCGGTAGTTGGCAACAGGGTAATGGTAAAAATAAGAGAGAGACTTTTTGATCACCTCCAAAAGCTCTCACTTAGATTTCATGACAAAAGCAAAAGCGGAGACCTGACTTTAAGACTAATAAGCGACGTTGGAATACTAAGAGATGTAACAGTCACCGCCGTACTGCCTTTTATTGGAAATATCCTGATTATAACCGGAATCCTGTCGGTTATGCTGTTTATGCACTGGAAGCTCACTCTTGTTTCTATAATGCTGCTCCCTTTTTTTTGGTTAAGAACAAAAACTCTTAGCAGGCGCCTGCACAATGTATCACGCGATCAAAGAAGAAGAGAGGGAGCAATGGCTGCCACTGCTGCAGAGTCTATTAACGCCATTAAAACCGTACAGGCCCTCTTTTTGCACAATAAGTTTTTAAACATATTTTCTACACAAAGCCAAAAAGGATTTAAAGACAGTGTTAAGGCAAAAAAGATTGAAGCTAATCTTGGAAGGTCTGTGGATATCATAGTTGCTGCAAGCACCGCTATTGTGCTTTGGTATGGAGTAAGACTGGTATTTCTGCATGAAATTACCCCGGGGGACATATTGGTCTTTGTAACTTATCTAAAAGCCGCATTCAAACCCATAAGGGATACAGTGAAATATACAGGCAGGCTATCAAGAGCGGTAGCATCAGGCGAAAGAGTACTAGATGTTCTGGAAGTTAGTCCTGATATTGTGGATACCCCCGATTCCATAGAAGCTCCGGATTTTAAGGGGAATATAAAGTTTGATAAAGTTAGTTTCTCTTATTCAGATAAGGTTGATACGATAAAAAACATATCATTTAAAATCAACCCCGGACAGTTTATAGCTCTTGTAGGACCGTCTGGAAACGGCAAATCTACGATACTTAGTCTGCTTATGAGGCTGTATGATCCAAATCAGGGAACTGTATGTGTTGATGGTGAAGATATTAGGAAATACAAGATTGATTCGTTACGCTCACAGATAACTGTTCTTCTACAGGACAATATATTATTTGCTGAAAGTATTAAGGATAATATTTCTGGCGGCTTAAAATATGTATGCCATGAACAGATAGTTAACGCAGCTACACTTGCTAACGCTCATGAATTTATTAGCACTATGCCAAATGGTTATGACACAATTGTTGGCGAGAGGGGTACAACGCTTTCAAATGGGCAGAGACAAAGAATTGCAATTGCAAGAGCAATACTCAGAGATACTCCTATACTAATCCTAGATGAGCCCACAGCATCACTTGATGAAAACAATGAAGCAAAAGTAATACAGGCCATAGAACACCTGAGAAAAAACAGAACTACAATTTTGGTAACACATAAATTAAAGCAGGCATTAAAAGCTGATCAGATTTTTTATATAAAAGACGGAGAAATATTAGATTGTGGAAATCATAACAGTATGGTTGTTTCATGTAATGATTATAAAAAGCAATACTACCTGCAAAATCCAGCAGAAAATGATTTAAAAAACAAGATATATGCTGTCCCAAATAGATAAAGAATTAACCTTAAGAGACAACTCTCTTCCAGGTTTAAGATTGTTACTTGACACTGAATACATTCAGAACAGAATAAATACGCATTTACCTTATCTGAAAATTAAAAAGGTAAAAAACACTTACTTAAACTATAAACCTTCAAACAAATGCATCGTTCTTCATAATCTTATCTCCGACTCTGGAAGTTTACTTGCCTATTCCACAGTCTATGGTTTACAAAAAATTGATAATGAACGAAAAAGGCTTGAAAATAGAATTTCCGATTCCAAACACAAACGGTCACAGGGTGTTGAATTAACTCGTGAATTTAACAACTTCGATAACGGCATAATAACCTATTTTCTTCCTGTAGACCGGAGGCTTAAAAATATTGTAAAGCTCTATGATACAGAGTATAGAAATAAATTATTCAGTTACAAGCTGCCTCAAAATCAAGACCTGATTGATTCAGAAATAGTTCCAATAAACTATAAACCTGAGAAACGATTTGTTGCTAAACTTTCCAAGAATAGCAAGGAAGCTTCTGTTATAAAGCTTTATGGAGATTCTTATTATGAACATGCCGCTATTAACTCCAGATTATATAAAAATAATTCTGCATTCTTTGTCCCAAACCTGCAAAAAAGAATTAGCAAACTGAATTGCCTGGTTTATGAGTGGGTTGACGGCAAAAATTTAAATAGTCTTATATTAAATAATAACCCTCAGGCAAATATTGTTGAAAATGTGGGTACAGCACTTGGAGAGCTTAACAATCAGAAAATAACAAAGCAGTTAAAATTTGACAGGAAATATTTTATTTACAAACTGCTCTCAATTTCACAGGATGTATCGTATCTTCTTCCTAACATATCAGTAAAAATAAACAGGATAGTTAACAGAGTATCAGAGCTGCTTTTAAATATCCCGGATATTTACATACCTATTCATGGTGATTTTAATGCAGATCAGGTAATTGTGGGCAGCAGGGAAAGTACTGGAGATAGTTCATTGTGCTTATTGGATTTTGATCAGTCATGCCTTGGCCACCCGGCTTTTGATATTGGAAATTTTATTGCACATTATATTAATCAGTCATATAAAATAAGCCTAAATTCGAGTTTGGTTACAGAGATAAGAGAATCTATAGAAAACGGTTTTTTTAAAACATCTAAAATCAGAATAGATGCCGATGATATAAATATTTTTACAGTTGCATGCCTGATAAGACTTCTTACCGATCCGTTTAAATACAGATATGGAGACTGGGATAATAGTATTTACGATCTTCTGGAATATATAAAACAGACAACCGATAAGCTTAAGAATAAAAATACATTTTATGTTAGTTCAGAAGATAATTATATAGAGATAGATGACAGCCATTCAGCAGCAAGCGATAGCAGAATGCCTTACATGAAATACGCTCTTGATCCTGAGTATATGCAGTCATTGTTTGATACACATATGCTCTCCAACAGTCAACCAAAACCAAAAATATCAAGTATAGAGGTTATAAGATATAAAAAAGAAAGAAGATGCTTGTTGGAATATAAATTTCGCAACAACAGGAATCTATGCTTAATTGGAAAGACTAAGGCAAGAGGGTCAGTTAAAAGTAATTATAAGTTAAATGATGCATTATACAATTCTGGCTTCGATGAAAAGTCTGATGATTTTATTTCTATACCTAAACCCGTATTCTATAACAAAAACTTGAATATGTGGTTTCAAAGAAAGGTAGATGGAGATAATTACAGAAACCTGCTATTAAGCACAAATGGGCTTGAATATACAAAGTTAATTGCCAGGTCCGCACATAAAATTCACAAATGCAATATTGATAGCGGAAAAACTCATACAATAGATAACGAGATAGAAATTCTAGAAGACAGACTGAGTAAGGTGTCGGTTAGCAAACCTACACTTTCAGGCCGGATAAACAATACTCTTTTAGCAGCTAAGAATCTGGCATCATCCATAGCTGATCCGGTACTATGCAGTATTCATAGAGATTTTTATCATGACCAGCTTATTATAAACGGCAACAGAATATATTTATTAGACTTCGATCTGTACTGCAAAGGGGACCCCGCTGTTGATATAGGTAATTTCCTTGCTCATTTAACAGAGCTAAGTATAAGAACCAATGGGAATGCGGACGGGTATCTAGATATAGAAAATGAAATAGAAAAGCAATACTTAAGCATTTCAGATCTTATCTGTCCAGACTCAATACAAGCCTATAAGACTCTTACTCTTCTAAGACATATTTATATAAGCACCCTTTTTGTAGACAGATGTATTTATACTGAACAAATTCTCAACCTATGTGAACAAAGACTACAAGATTATTTATAAAACACTAACAGTAAAGTACAGGGAGGTTGATAATTTACTATTAAAAAAAATAAAATGGACATACCCGATTATTTAAGAAAAATAGTTTTCATATTCTTAATCCTGATATCTAACAACCACGCTTTCGGTATTGAGCAATCAAATATTATTAATAAGATAGATCATACCCAGAACAGTACGAGCAATATTTATACTATATATTTATCAGGCAACACCAATTACAATGTTGGTAAAGTACCCGAAAACAAAAATGAGCCATACAGGGTTTATATCGATTTTAAAGATTCAAAACTTGGTAAACAAATACCTCATACATTAGACACATCAGATTCATTAGTAAAGCGTATACGCTCAGCACAGTTTAATACCAATACAGCAAGAGTAGTATTTGATCTTTCAGAGAGGCATGATCCGAAAATTACGCGTCTTAGTAAACCCAGCCGCCTGGAAATATCGTTTGAAAATAATAGTGATAAAAACCGAAAGCCTAAAGTGTATGCAGCAAGCAATGATAAAAATGATTCCGCTGACAATATTAAAGCTTCGGGCATTTCACAAACTGATTTTGGAGAAGAAACACTTAATAATCAATTCAATGGCGAGAACGGTGACGAGCCTTTTGACCCTGATGCAAAACCCCCGCTCCCAATAAAGATTGGCGATAAAATATCAGTGGGCGGTAAAGTTAATCTAAAATTTGATATCAGGAATAACAGCGAAGATCTTGATAGTAATATTGGAGATACTCTATCAAGATTCGAAACTCAGGTAAGCGCTGCTGGGCTTATCAACCCCCTACCAAACATCGATATTTATGCTGAAGGAAGATTTACGGACCTACAATTAATTGAAGATGAATTTGATGTCGGAGAGGAAAAAACAGATGTTGAGCTTCGCAGAGCATATATTCACTGGAGAGATTTTACAGAACAGCATTTTGATTTGCAGGTAGGAAGGCAGAGGTTTAAGGATGACAGGGAGTGGATATACGACGATAACCTGGATGCATTTAGAGTGTATTATAAGCCAGGAAAATTTAGTGCCGAGCTATCTGTAAGTTCGATACTAATAGATTTAGAGGACGATCGGGATAAAACAGTAAATTATGTTCTTTATTCCCAATATGAATATGATAAAAAAGAAATGTTTGCACTGTTTGGTGTAGTAAGACAGGATAGAGACGGAATAGACGATACATATACCTTTGGCGCTTCATGGAGAGGCAGACCTTTAAACAACAGGAATAAAATCTGGATTGATAATGCTGTTTTTATTGGTAGAAATAGAGACAAGGAATGGAAACAGGGTTATGGAGTTGACGCAGGGTTTAGTAAATCATTCAAACTTCCGCTTAGGCCAAATTTCACCATTGCCTCAGCATTTGGCTCTAAAGACTTCAGGCAAACTGGGCTTGAAGATAATAATGCGAGATTTAAAGGATCTACTAACTTTAAATACTATGGCGAGGTTTTTGACCCTGAGCTTTCTAATTTATTTATAACTACACTTGGGATAGGAATTAAACCTCATAAGAAAAAATCATTAGATCTTGTTTATCATTATTTTTACCAGGTCGAGAAAAGAGACAGGCTTGTAAGTCCTGATATTGAGCCTGATCCCACGGGTGAAAGCAGAGACATAGGACATGAGATTGATTTAATCCTCGGCGCAAGTATCACAGAATATGTAAAGGTAGCATTCATAGGCGGTCTATTTTTCCCCGGCAGTGCATTTGAAGAGGATGATCTATCATATTTTGGCGAAATAGAGCTTCAGTTTGCGATTAAATAACAAACGACTTACAAACCTGCATCAATTTATTAACTAAACATATAGAATTATTCACAATAAAGTATTATAATAAGTAACCATTTTAGAAGAATGAGTACATTATGTCTGATAAAGAAAGAAGAGAGCATCCAAGAATTTTAGTAGATGAAAAAGTCACATTTTCGACCAACCATCCTATAAATGACGGATACACCTATAACCTCTCTCCAAATGGTCTTTCTCTTCTCTCCGATGTTGCCCTTCCAGTAGACGCGTCCATATGTATTAATATTCACCTTACCAAATATGATTCGGAAAACATGTTAGTGGACGAAGTTGTTACAGTGGAAGGCAAAGTAGTATGGGTTACCGAACACCCTAATCAGCAGGCCAAGATGGGCATTAAGTTTAACAGACCAAATGCAGAACTATTAAAATATTATATGAAAAATTCTGCAGAACTATAAACTTTTTATCTATGTTTTTGTTCCCCTGATATTATTACACTAATTTGATCCAGCTTGTTATGTCCGACATCAAAATCAAGAGAATTTATGATAAACCATCGGTAGAGGACGGCAAAAGAATCCTTGTAGACAGGCTATGGCCCAGAGGATTATCTAAAGACAAGGCCAGGGTGGATCACTGGGAAAAAGATATCGCACCTTCTCATGAATTAAGAAAATGGTTTAATCACACCCCGGATAAATGGGTGGAATTTAAGAAAAGATATTTTCGTGAGCTTGATAGTATTAATCTGGATCATTTCCTCAGTATTATATCAAATTCAAAGACTACTCTTATGTTCAGCGCAAAGGAAACAAAGTATAATAATGCAGCAGCATTAAAGGAATATTTAGAAAATATTAATAAAGCACACAAATAGTCTGTAATTTTTATTTTTATTATGTAAAATAACGATCCTTATTAATTAGTATGGTGGGTGTAGCTCAGCTTGGTTAGAGCACCTGGTTGTGGCCCAGGAGGTCGCCGGTTCAATTCCGGTCATCCACCCCATACCAGACTTTCGTTCATTTCTGCTAGTAGGTTGAATGGTTCTAAGTAAGTATAGCTTAGGTTTTCGCCATTCCATGTAGCGTTCGTAAGTACAGTTTTGATTAAAAGCCTTCTTTCTTCATATTCCGAACATCTGAATAACTCTCTGCTATGCTTAGCAAGCTCAACTATATACCCAGCAGTAATATAAAAGCTTTTATCAGTTTCATCTACATTACTTAATTTGTCTTCAATCTTATTTAAATCGGTTTCATATTGTTTGTGTTTTACTTCATAGAATTCCTTAGTAATACTTGCATCGCAGTAGTCATCATATAACTTTGATTTTCGATTTCGTATTACATCTTTATCTCTTCTAAGTTTATTTATCAGTTCTTGTGATATTGCAAGATTTGTTTCATTTAATTGATGAAGGTCTTTAATTATTTGTTTAGCTGTTTCCTCAGAAACTGAAATACGCTTAAAAACATTTGAAAATTCTTCGGTTAGAATATCTTCATTCACATATTTAGCATCATGTTTACCTCCATACTCTGTACAACAGTAATATTTTTTACCTCTATGCTCTTCTGGTGATAAAGAATAACCACAAACAGCACACTTAATTAAGCCTCTGTAATAAAAAATTTTTCCAGCATATTTGAATTTTGTTGTAGATTTAAGGTCTCTACACAATTTTAAATCTTGTACTGCATTGTAAATATTCTCTGGAACAATAGTAGGATAGATATGTGGATACTCAGTTCCTTCTTTTTTATATGTAGCAATACCAATATAAAATTTGTTATCCAGAATATCCGCAATTGTGGACATAGCCAATTTAACATTGAAATCTTTATTGATTTTTGATCTAAGTTCTCTGAATGAGTATGCACCAGTTGCGTATAATTCATATAATTTAAGAACTATATTAGATTCAAACGGGTCTGGAATTATCGTCTTTGAATCATCATCATTTGTAATATTTTTATACCCGTAAGGTGCTTTACTAAGTATTTGACCAGACTTAATTCTTTTATAGATTGATCTTTTTACATTATCTCTGATTGAATCTGAATAATATTGAGCAAGAGCTACACCCATATTGAACCTAAATAAATCAGTAGCTGGGGAGTCACTATCTAGTTTTATGTTATCAGAAGCAAAGTGGAGCTCTACAATCCCAGATTTACGCAATTCATCAATAATAGGTAGATAAATCAGAAAGTTTCTAACTAGCCTATCTATTTTATCACAACATAAAGCTGTTCTATTAGTCTTATTCTTTAGACCTTCAATAACTTGTTCAAATTTTTTCCGTTCAGGTTTATAAGCTGATTCATGAAAATCAAATATATCTCCTTTGGAATATGTAAAACCACACCTATCTGCATATTCTTTAAGTTTGATTAATTGACCTTCGGTATCTTGCTCTTCAGTTGATGCTCTTGCTAAAAGTATTGCTTTCATGTCTTTTCTATAATTGTAATTTAATCAACCAACAAATCATCCAATTTAATATCTAGAGCTCTTGATATTTTTAAAATCACTAGAAATGACGGGTTTTTAATTATTCCTGTTTCTAGTTTTGTCAATGTGGAATAACTTATACCAGACATAATGCTTAACTCTCGTTGAGTAATCTCATTTTGTTCTCTAATCAACTTTATTCTTGTCAGAATGTCTGATATCTTGATTTCCATATATTGAAATATCATAAACTTATTTCTATGAAGATTCAATTATTTCCTTATAGCTTTCTAAGCGCAAAGGTTCATAGTATTCCAAATAATTTGTTATGGCTTGTAAATAGTTTGGCAAACTGCTTTTCATATTATAGTTTCTTATCCTTCTATTTAAGGCATACCAAGTATCTCTTGTGTACCTAGCCTCTATTAAATTCCTGAATTTTCTAGCTCCAATGTCTTTAAAAAATTCAAGTGCTGAATATACAGCAAGGGCATTTGTTAATTTAATATCTGGATTGTTTATCAAGAATCCAGCTAGAAAATTTTCCTTATCTTCAATGTCGCAACTGATTAGATGGTAGTTCTTAATAATATTTCCCCAACAATTACTTAAGAGATTTATACTAATCTCACTATTAAACATTTTCTCTAGAGTTTGTGATTTTTTATCAATTCTAGTTTCTCTATAAATTTTATCTGGAGTATTTAACCTAAGCTCTATTCTTAATACATCGAAAGGTTTTTGAATCGGTATATTATCAAATAGATTTAATTGGATTGCATTATCCTTTTCTATCGATTTTCTATCGCTCTTGCTAGATTTTTGTAAATCTTTTATTTTATCGTATAGAATTAACTCAAACTCATTAGTATGAAAGCGAAAGCTATGACCTTCATTCCTGTAATCCTTTTCCGAAATATCATAAAACAAACTGATATTAGACTTTTTAACTTCACCTATCACCATGCTAGAAATAACATATTCTGGTAATAAAATGTTTTTTGAATAATGAATCTTGGTTACCTTGGCAAATCTTAAATCGAACAATCTTAATCTCACTCCCATTTCATTTAATAATGAATTTAGCTCCATTATTATATTGTCTAAATCTAAATCTGATATTTCATCAAAATTATTACCATACAACATCTTTGGTGCTGAAAATTGAATATATAAATATATTGCAGGCGCATTTCCTTGCCATTTTTTTCTTAGTGTTAGCTGTGGCTTGTACTTACCTACGAGCAGTTCTTTCCTTGTAGGGTTTTGATATGCATCCAGATAGCCTCTGCTTCCCATTCTTGTGTATGGAGGGTAATAAAAGTTATATGTGCATGGACTGAACTTATTATGGTCTGTAATTCTAAATTCTGATTCATCAAGTCTTAAAGTAATTGTATCGATCATCACATTTTCATTAAATTTTATGTTTGCTAGAATATTATCTTTACTATCTTTGTTACCTCGTATTCAATTAATTTCCCCAGTTTATTATTTATGGGATGAAAGATATTTAAGTCTCACTTGTTTACGGTCTTGGTTGGATATACAAGACGATAACCGCCATGAGGACTTGTATAGATTCCAACAGAACTACAGTAAATTGATTCATAAAGAACAAAACTGCAAAAAGCTATCAATCCCTTGTTAGCTTTTACTGGAATTACCTGTATCTCGCTTATTATCTTCATTTTCTATCTTCACCAATTTTTCACGCTTATTTATTTTCATTAAAACCTCGAAAAATGTGCACAATCTCTTTTTAGCCTCTTTATTTCTGAGAGCATTCTCTAGTTCAGATTGTGTAGTTAAGTCAATCCCTGAATCCATACTCAAAGATTGCCAGATAGAGTGTTGCGCAAGTCTGCGCAGAATATTAGGTAAGGTCTAAATACTTAGGATTAACAATAATTGTTTTATTATCATAAAGTATGAACTTGTTTAAGCCTGTTTGAATTTGTATCTTTTCATTAAGATGTCTAATAGAATGGTAAATTGAGCTCTTCCAATACTTGGGATTAGAATAATGTTCACCCATTGACTCAACAATATCGACTATTTCCCATGTTTTTCTAACACTTTCGTTATCAGAAAATAAAATTTTGCATATATAATGCTGGTTTGAATCCGCTCTCAAATTAACTTTTCTATCATCTATAATAAGTTCTGCATCCTTGGAATTATATTTAACCTTTTTAACTTTGACGACACTATTACCACCTTTTTTAAAATACTCTAGAAGCTCTTCTAGCATTTCATCTTTCTTTTTGGAATCTTCCTTTATATCATTTTTAAAGTCATTAAAATCTTGCTTTAATTCTTGTACTTGGAACTGAGTATGCAGAACAGTTTTTAATTGAATATTACCAATAGAAGTAGTCTCTGAAGTTGTAGTTCTAAAAATATATTCATCGGGTTGATTTCTGTAAGATTTAAAGTCTTCAAGATGTATAGATAATCTTTTATATTCTGTAAGTGATTTTTCTATATCTTCAAAAGGTATTTTGATTGCATAACCTTCTATGCTTTTTAATGTATGACTATCGAGAAGAAGAGAGTTTTGAAGCAAATTATTTGTATCTATATAATCATGCAAATTGTTAAGTTGGTTTAATGTTACATCATCAATTTGACTTTTCATCAATTCAACCGCTTCGATAGCTCTA